>JADYUE010000004.1 GCA_021531615.1 Fusobacterium varium
AATGGATTAATAGAAGGAATTAATAGAAAAATAAAAACGATAAAAAGAACCGCTTATGGATATAAAAGTTTTTATCATTTTAGAGCTAAAATTTTAATTAGTAATAATTTATTGGCAACAAAATAACTCCAGCGAAAATCACTGGAGTTACTTGAAAATTTATTTGTTTTTTCCACCAACACTATTTGACAAAGAGCCTTAAAAATCTCTTCAGCTAATTTCAAAGTTTAAAGTTATTTAAATTTACAACAACTTTTTAAGTTAATAATAAAGAGAAGATAAATATACAAAATTATTTATACTCTTTTTAAACTATCTTATTCAGCAACTTGTGTTTCATATTTTATATCCACTCTTCTATTCTTTGCTCTTCCTACTGCTGTACTATTATCTGCTATTGGTCTTGTTTCTCCATAACCTTTTGTTTCATAGTGGATATCTTCACTTGTTATGTTTTTCTTTAATTCCTCTTTTACTGCCTCTACTCTTCTTTCTGAAAGTTTTTGGTTATATGCTTCTGAACCTTTTGAATCTGTATGTCCTTCTAGCAATATACTTCCTTTTAACTTTTCGTCATTTATCACTTTAGCTACATTTGCTACTGATTTTTTCCCTTCTGGTTTTAATTCTGATTTATCAAAATCAAAATAACTATCTGCATCTAAACTTATAGTTCTCATTGTAACTGGTGTCAATTTAGGAACTGTCTGCTCTACTTTTTCTCCAAATCTATATCTAAATCCTAAGTTAAACTGCCAACTATTATTATCTCTTGATGTTCCAAATTGTTTTTCTACATCCATATATACATTAAAGTCTGGTGTAATCTCTCTTTCTGCTCCTAATCCTATATCATACCATGTTTCATCATTTTCATATTTTTCTCTTATACTTCCTGTTTTATCCTTAGCTGTTACTTCTTGGTCTCCTAAAAACTCATGATTGATATCTGCTTTTGCATATACAGTTGTAGTTTTATTTCCATTATCATCATAGAAGTCATGTCCTAATCTGAATCCTGCACGTCCTATTAAACTATGGATACTATCTAAATCTACTTTTGAATTTTGGTTTGTTGTATAGTCTGTATCATCTATATATGTATATTGTAATTGAACTTGTGGTTCAAAGTAAGATTTCTTATCTTCATCTAAATCTTTTCTATATCCATATTCTGCGCTTAATCCTAAGAATAGATTATCATAATCTCCTTCTACTTTATTTCCAGTTTCTCTACCGTAGATTTCAAAATCATTTGACATTCTTCCTACTCTAAATACATAATCGCTATATTTTCCATCGTTATATACATTTGTATCATATAACCATAAAGCATAACGATCTACATTTGCATCTCCATTGATATTTTTGAAGTCTACCTCGCCTTCTGAATATTCAAAAGCAATTCCTCTGTACTCTGTTCCTTTTCCTTCGTCCATTGAATAAGGTTTGTCATATCCTATTTGATACATATTATTATGTAATCTATATTCGTGGTCTTCTCCAACTCTGTCATTTCTTAATCTTACCCAAAGTCCTTCATTACCTTCAACAAAGCTCATGTCTCCTAGACGTTTATTTAGATTATCAAGATAAACAGCACTAGCATAATTAGCTTTTGACATTTCTATGATAGTTTTTCCACCATCATTGATTTCTCCATCTGCAGTTCTTGTTAGATACCAGTTTTCTCCATCGTGATATGTATTATTTGCTACTGTATTTCCTAGTTTTGCTTCTGATGTTTCATTTCCATTATAAGTTGTATTTTCTTTATCATCTAACATATAATTTTCATGATTAACATCATACTCTACATTTCTTACTCCTTCTTCTTTTGTATCATTTACTACAAATGTCATTTTTCCTTTTGCTTCTTCTCCTAATGTTGCAAAACGAAGTTTTTCATCAATTTCTAAATCAAGAAGATTTCTTCCAGATATATTTACTGTATGTAACATATCTTTTGTTCCTTCTGCAACTCTAGAAATATACAACATATTTCCTTGAGATTTATCAGCTGAATCTAGAACCATATTGAAAGTTCCATTTCCACCAATAGTATCTATAGACAAGCTACTTTTCTTATCATTTACTATCTCTTCCACATTTGTTAAATCAACTATTCCACCATTTGCGCCAAAATTCAAATTAGTTACAAAGCTTTGCCCTGTTACAACCCATTTAGCACCATTATCCATATTTATATTAACTTTTCCAGCTTTTGTAATGTCCATAGAATACTTTTCATTACGGAACATTTCTCCACCTAAATCGCCTTCTTTTCCTACTAAGTCAAAGTAGTTATCAGCTCTTCCAGTAAATACTGAGTTCTCTGAATTAAGGTCTAAAGTTGCTCTTCCACCATTAGCAGCAATTAGTTCTCCTAATACATTTACATTCTTTCCTGCTATATCAACTGTAGAACCATGTTTTCCTGCAACAATATCCCCTTTAATTAGTACATCTCCATTATTTATAATTTCATTTCCATCGTGATTATGACCTTTGTTTATATGAACATGTCCTCCTGCTGTTGCCATAATAGCTATATCAGAATCTACTGTTGCATTTCCTGAAATATTAATTTCTGTTCTTTCTTCAGTAGGAGTATTACCTATATTACCAAGGTCTACATGTTGTTGAGCATAAATTCCTACATTTGTAATACGGTCTGTTGTTTCATTTTCTGATTTCAAACTTTTAATTTCTGTATTTCCTAAAGTGATTTTTCCACCTTCTAATGCTTGTACTACTGGTCTTACTATTAAATGACTATTTTCTTCTCCAGTTGCTCCATCAATTAAGTAACTATTTCCTTTAAAAGAACTATCTCCATTAACTGTTATATTTGATTCTTTTCCTATAGCAGTCATTGCTATATCACTAGAAGAAATATCTAATTTACCACCAAAAGTTAATGTTGATCCTTTTGCTACTCTTACACCTTGAGTTACTTTTCCTTCTAATACTTTACTTATTGTATTATTTCCTTTAACAAGAATTTCTTTTTGACTGTCAGTTAAATTAAGTGTTGTTCCTACTCCACCACCATTAACAGTTACTAAACTATCTCCACCTATAGTTCCTGTACTCTTACCTGTAAAATACATTCCATAAGCAGTACTGTTTTCTGCATTAATATTTTTTATATTTAAATCTCCTCCTATACTCATAGAAGAAAATAATTCTGGTATTCCATATTCTTCATCTTTATATGTTTTATTTGCACGAATTCCATAAACAATACCATTTTTTGAAGTTGATGTTATATTTTCAATTGTTAAATTGTTTGCTACACCCTCTTTAGTTCCACCTAAATTAGCTCCAGATAACCTAATACCTGTTGTTTCTTCTCCATTTCCAGTTAAATTCTTTACAATAATATTATTTGCTTTTATAATTGGTTGAGCTGCATCATCATCTGTTCCAACATTAGTATATATTCCATATAAATACGACTCTTTTCCCTCAGAAGTCATAGTGTCTATAGATATTGTATTTGCCTCTATTTCTGAACAAGTGACAGAAAATCCATTTGCATACCATCCTTCATCTTCAGGTGTTTTAAAAGTAACAGTATTTATTGTAAGATCTCCAAGTTTATCCTCAGTTCCTATAATAGCTTTTGTATTATAAGCTATTGAAAAAACTCCACTCTCATAATCAAAACTTTCTTTCATTGTAATATTATCAATATCTAAAAAAGCTGTTTTAAATTCTGCTTCTTGTGTACGAATTACAGCTCCTGAATCATGAGTTGATTCCATAGTATCAACTTCTATTCCTCCAGCAAAATTTAGTTTATTAGGAGCATTAAAAAGGCTTACAAAATGTTGTCCTTTAATATTTTTACCAACAACTTTTCCTTCAATATCTAAATTTCCTTCAACAGTTTTTATAACACTATCAAATCTACTAGTTGTTACATTTTCAAATACTAAATCATGATTTCCTGTAATATTAAGCGTTCCATTGTTTTGAACTTCTATTTCAGTAGCAGTACTATCCGTAGTTAAAGATATATCTTTTATTTTATCTTCTCCAACATAAATTTTTCCCCAATCATCAGCATATCCAACACTTCCAGTAATCATAAATGCTACTACTAATCCTAAAGTAACTTTTACTTTTCTTTTTAAATATCTTTTAAGACTTTTTTCTAAATTATCTTTCATAATAATTCCCCCTCTGCTCTTTTGTCTTAAAAATATGTCATTTAAATTCAACTATATCTTATATAATAATTGTACCAAAAAAAAAAAAAAAGCAAGATAAAAGAAAATATTATTCAATTTTATAACATTTAATCTAATAGTATTTAATTTTAAAAATAGGGGTATTACAAGTTAATCGTTTAAAATAATTAATTTGTAATACTCCTATTTTAATTTTTTTATTATCAATTTTATTTAGCAAAAAACCAAAAAATAACCCTAGTGAATTATCACTAAGGTTATTTATCTTAAAACTATTTAGTTCCTTTTTTGTAAGCTCCTTCAGATCCAAATACATCTTGTATTTTAGTTTTATAGTAAGCTTTCATCTCTTCTTTAGCAGCTCCAAGATATTTTCTTGGGTCAAATTCTTTAGGACTAGTTCCTAATACTCTTCTGATTGCTGCTGTAAATGCAAGTCTTCCATCAGTATCTACATTAATTTTAGCAACTGCTGATTTAGAAGCAAGTCTTAATTGTTCATCTGGAATACCAATAGCATCTTTAACTTCTCCACCAAATTCTTTAATCATATTTGTATATTGTTGTGGAACAGCTGATGATCCATGTAATACAATTGGGAATCCTGGAATTCTTACTTCAATTTCTTTTAATATATCTAGTCTTAATTTAGGATCTTCTCCTGGTTTAAATTTGTGAGCTCCATGAGATGTTCCAATAGCTATTGCTAGTGAGTCAACTCCTGTTTTACTTACAAACTCTTCAACTTCATTAGGATTTGTATAAGTATGAGATTCAGCTTTAACATCATCTTCTATTCCTGCTAAAACTCCTAATTCAGCTTCTACTGTTACATCGTATTGATGAGCATATTCTACAACTTCTTTTGAAACTTCTATATTTTTTGCAAAATCATAGTGTGATCCATCAATCATTACAGATGAGAATCCAGCTTCTACACAAGTTTTAACAGTTGCTAGATCTGGTCCATGATCAAGGTGAAGAGCTACTGGAATATCTGATCCCATGTTTCTTGCTCTATCTACAGCTGCTTTAGCTAATAGAGGAACTACATCTGCTCCCATATATCCTAAAGCTCCTTTTGAACATTGAAGAATAACTGGAGACCCCATTTCAGCACAAGCTTCAACTATAGCAAGAGCCATTTCCATATTGTTAAAGTTAAATGCAGGAACTGAATATCCCTCTTTATTTGCTTTTGCAAACATTTCTTTAGTATTAGAAAGTCCTAAATCTTTATAATTGTACATTTACTTCCTCCTTATATTAAGTGTATATTTTAATTTTAGCAGATTCTGACTAGAAAATCAATTCTTTAATAGATCATATTTTTACTTTTATTTGTTTTAAAATATGCCTAAAAAACCATTTTATACGCATTCGTTTTTTTATTAGAACTAATGCTTGTGGAACTAAATCAATCACTGTTTCAATAACCTTTTGATATTTATTAAACTTTCCCCTTACTATTTTTTTTGCACTAACTATCCAAGAGATCATTAATAAATTAAATATTCTTAAAAAATTAAGTAAAAAATTAAACATTCCCTCTTCAGTTATATAAAAATTTGCAATTTTAAATAAAACTCTTCCCTCTTGTTTGTAAAATAGCTGTATTAAACATGTAGAAAAATACAGAAAGAACAGAAATTTCATCTTATTTAAATTATTTTTTAACTCTTTATTAAGTACGATATTCAATACTAAAAGAATTACTGAAATACCACACATAAATTTTAAATTATTTATAAAAATATTACTTAAAAGCAGTAAAAACAAACTACTTTTTAATAACATCTATTCCACCCATGTAAGGAACTAGAGCTTTAGGAATTAAGAATGATCCATCTTCTTGTTGATAGTTTTCCATAATTGCTACTAAAGTTCTTCCTACTGCTAATCCTGATCCATTTAATGTATGGCAGAATTCACTTTTTGAACTTCCATTTGGTCTATATTTAAGTCCCATTCTTCTAGCTTGGAAGTCTGTACAGTTAGAACAAGATGAGATCTCTCTATATTTATTTTGTGATGGTAACCATACTTCTAAGTCATAAGTTTTAGCTGCTGAGAATCCTAAATCTCCTGAGCATAGTTGAATAACTCTGTATGGTAATTCTAATCTTTGAAGAACTTCTTCAGCATTTAGAACCATTTTTTCTAGTTCATCATATGAAGTTTCTGGAGTAGCTATTTTAACCATTTCTACTTTGTTAAATTGGTGAACTCTGATTATTCCTTTAACATCTTTTCCATATGATCCAGCTTCTCTTCTGAAACAAGGTGAATAAGCAGTGTAATATTTAGGTAGATCTTTTTCATTTAAGATCTCTTGTCTATGGATATTTGTCATAGTAATTTCAGAAGTTGAAATTAGGAACATATCATCTGATGTTCTATACATATCTTCTTCAAATTTAGGAAGTTGTCCTGTTCCTTCACAAATTTCTCTTTTTACTAAGAATGGAGTGATATGTTCAGTATATCCATGCTCTGTAGTGTGCATATCTAGCATAAAGTTAATTAATGCTCTTTCTACTCTTGCTCCCATTCCTCTATAAAGAACAAATCTTGATCCTCCTAATTTAGATCCTCTTTCAAAATCTAGTATTCCAAGATCTTCTCCAATTTCCCAGTGTGCTTTTGGTTCAAAAGTGAATTCTCTAGGAGTTCCCCATCTTCTGATTTCTACATTTGATTCTTCATCTTTTCCAATAGGAGTTCCTTCTTGATATACATTTGGAATTGTCATTTGGAAATATCTAAGTTTTTCATCTACTTCTGCAAGTTTAGCATCTAACTCTTTTATTTGAGCAGAAACTTTTCCCATCTCTTCAATTATTTTTGAAGCATCTTGTTTTTCTTTTTTTAATCTAGCTATTTCAGCTGATTCTGTATTTCTTTTTTGTTTTAGTAATTCAACTTCTCCAAGAATTGCTCTTCTTTCTTCATCTAGTTTATCAAACTCTGCAAGGTCAATATTACTATTTCTATTAGCAAGCATCTCCTTTACAAGTTCTCTGTTTTCACGAATAAATTTTAATTCTAACATAATATCTATTCTCCTCTTTCCATTATTTATTAATTATTTGTTTTATATCCTAATCTTTTAATTTTTACATCTTGTTGCTCTATTCCAGCTAAATCAAGATATGAATTTGGAGATGTATTTATTATCTCCATTTCTATCATGTCACCCTCTCTTCTAAAAGATTTTATTCTCTCTTTTAGATTTCTAATAGTAACTTTTCCTTTTTTCTCTTTAACTTCTACAATCTCTTCTTGATTTAAAAGAGTCTCTAATTTTGTAATTATCTCCTCTTCACTTTCAATCTCGTAAACCATAATAGTATACTCTTCCATTATTGAAGCTTTTCCTATTACATCTTCTACTTTATTTACTCTAAATCCAACAACATTGCTACTGTTTAATCTATCAAAAACCTCTTCATTTGACATAGGTGTTTCTAATTCAAAGTCCATAAGTTCATTATATGCCTCTGTTCCCAAGGATATAGGACTACCAAAGGACATTTTTGGTCTTGGATGGAATCCTTGACTATATTTTACTGGAATTTGTGATTTTTTTAATAATCTATCAAAAAATCTCAGTAAATCTAAGTGGGAGATAAATTTCATCTCTCCAAACTTATCAAAATACACTCTTTTTTTCATTTTTACCTCATAATCTTATTTATTTTGTTTATATTATGTAATTTTACCACTTTATTTGATATTATTCAATTATTTTTCTTCTAATTTTTTTTCAATTGCTCTTACTCTCTTCAATAATTCAGGAAGTTTTTTCCAAGAAACTCTAACTTTTAGATCCTCTTTATGATCCATTAGTGGATAACCAGAAAGCATTTGATTGTCTGCTACATTTCCTGTAACTCCAGATTTAGCTGCTATTACAACATTATTTCCAATTTTTAAATGTCCAGCAACTCCAGTTTGCCCAGCTAGTGTTGTATTATTTCCAACTTCTACACTTCCAGCTATTCCAACTTGTGAAACAAGTAAGCAGTTTTCTCCAATAATATCATTATGAGCTATTTGAACTAAATTATCTATTTTAGTGTATTTTTTTATAACTGTATTTCCAATTGTTCCTCTATCGACTGTTGTATTTGCTCCAATTTCAACATTATCCTCAATAACAACATGTCCTATTTGATCTATCTTAGTATTATTTCCATTTATTTTTATAAATCCAAAACCATCTGAACCTATTACACATCCTGGTTGAAGAACACAATTTTTACCTATTTCACAAAACTCTCTAATTGAAACATTTGAATAGATAATTGTTCCCTCTCCTATTTTAACCCCTTCACATATTGTTACATTTGGATAGATAACTACATTATCTCCAATCTCTACATCATGTCCTATATATACATTTGGAGCTAGTTTTACATTTTTTCCTATCCTGCTTGAATCCTCTATCATCTTTTCAAAAGGTTTAGTTTCTCTTTTGAAAAAATTTAGAAGTTTTGGCATCAATGTTCTTGGATTTTCCTTAACTTTTAAATATGTCTTACCTATATTTTCTGGTAATGGAATATCTGGAACGATTATAACTTTAGCTTTTGTTCCCTGTAAATTTTTTAAAAATTTCTCATCTGATGCAAATGTTAAACTATCCTCCTGAGCTTGAAAAAAGGGAGCAAGCCCAGAAATATTTTCTAGACTTAAATCTCCCTTTACTTCACAACCAAGGAGAGTAATTAAATCAGCTAATTTGTAGTTCATAATTACCTCCCTAAAATATTTCTATTTCTTTATTTTTTCCATAGTTGTTATAACTTGAGTTGTTACATTTTCTCCACCAAATTTAACTGCTCCAGCTTCAAGTATATAATCATATTTTCCTGATTTTGCTACTTCATCTATAGCTTTATTTAAAGTTGCTTCAATAGCTTGGAATCTTGTAAATTCTTCTTTACTTAATTTAGTTTGTGAGTCTTGAATAAATTTTTGGAAAGTTTTTACTTGATTTTCAAAAGCTTTTTTCTCTTTGTCTGTAACTTTACTTCCTTTTGATTGAAGTTCTAATTGAGCTTTTTGAAGAGCAACTTCCTTTTGTTTTATCTCATTTTCAAGTCTAGTTTTTTCTTTATTTAAATTTTCTTGAACTACTCTAGTTTGTGAGAATTTTGAAAATGCCTCTTGTGAATTTACATATCCTATTTTTACTGCAAATGCTGATGCTGAAAGCACTAAAGCCATTACTGGTACCAATACTTTTTTCATTTTAGTTCCTCCTATTTGTAATTTATTTAGATTAGAATGATTGTCCCATATTGAAATAGAATTCCATTCCATCATCCATCTTATCTCCTACTGGCCATCCAAAGTCAAATCTTAATGGTCCAATAGGTGTATTAAGTCTTAAACCTACCCCAGCTGTTGTTGCTATTTTATCAGGGAAGTCTGCATTATGATAGTAGTCTTGAGCTCTTCCTGCATATTTCCAAGCTCTTCCTGCATCAAAGAATACAACAAATCCTAATAGATCATTAATTTGAGTTCTATTTTCTATTGTACCAACAAGTTTTTGAGTTCCTTTGAAGAATCCTCCCTCATATCCTCTTAGAGTACTTCCTCCACCAACCCAGAATCTTTGTCCCTCTTTAGTAGTGTCAGTCATTATTCCTCCAACTACTTTATAGGCAAAAGTATTATTTTTAAATAATCCTCTGTGGTATTTTCTAAGTTCTAAAGTAACATTTCCAAATACATCTCCATCATATCCATTAGCATACCCACCTTCTAATTGAAGTTTTGCATATTCTCCTGCTGTTGGATTCCAGAAATGGTTTCTTGTATCGTAAGTAATTGAAGGGAAGATACTCCAAATAAAGTACTTGTCATCCATTCCTTTTACTTCACTATGATTTCCTTCTCTCCAATAGTAGTTTCCATTTTCATATTTAAATTTATCTTTATCAGCTTCCTCTTCAACATATTCTAATTTTGTTCCAATTCCTAATCTTACATTTTTAGTAATTCCTTTTCCTATGTTGAATTTAGCTCCAATAGTATCTATTCTATTGAATAATGCACTATCATCATCTTCATAAGTATTTTTGTAGATACTCCATCCCCAAGAGATTCTATCTGTATCTTTAATCCATGGGTCATAGAAGTTAATTGAGAAACTACTGTAGTCTTCATCTGATTTTTCAAATGTAACTCCTAATTCTTGTCCTTTTCCCTTCCAGTTAGTATCTTTTATTGAAAGAGTTCCTAAAAGTCCAATTTCTGATCCGTAAGAGATTGCCCCTTGAAGTATAGCTGTTCTCTCTTCATCAAATAGAAGTACTATTGTTCTTCCATCAGGATCTCCAGGTATTGGTCTTGCTTCATATTTTACATTTTTAAAGTGTCCTAATCTCATTAGATTTTTTACACTTTCATCATATTTCTTAGAGTTAAATATCTCATCTTTTGAGAACTCTAACTCTCTCTCAATAACATAGTCTTTTGTTTTTAAAACATCATCTGTAGGTTTTCTTCTAGCACCTTTTTGTTTAGTTACCATTTTCTTAAATTGAATATCTCTTACTTTTCCTTCACTTAAATATATTTCAAGTTCAAGGTTTCCATTGATAACTACATCAGCAACTTCAGTAAGTGTATATCCATCATCTTGATATTTTCTTAAAATTCTATCTCTATCTTCTCTAATAGTATTGATATTGAAAACTTTTCCAGGTTCAGTTTTAATAACTTTCATAAGTTCATCTGTTGTATAAACAGTGTTTCCTATAATATTTACACCATTTAATATAGGATTTTCCATAACAGAGTAAATGATTTTTACTCCATTTCCACTTTTAACTGCATCTGGAACTACATCTCTAAAATATCCACTTTCAATAAGATTTTTATGTCCTTCTATAACCTTATTTTTAGAGAAATATCCTCCTACTTTAATAGGAACTAACTTAGCAAGCTCTTCTCTACTTACATATTGATTTCCTACAAATTCAACTGAATTTACAAGTAGTGAAGTATCTACCTTTCCTCTTTCAGATAGTGGAATAATTCCATTTTTTTCTAGTGCAGATTTAGCATCTCTGTTTTCTAACACGTTTACTATTAATTTTATACCACCATCATATACTGTTGGTTGTACAGCAACATCTGCAACATACTCTAATCCTTTGATGTTTTTGTAATCTTCAATCATATTTTCTGTTATAAACTTATTTCCCTCTTTTGAAACCATAACATCTAAAATGATTTCATAAGGAATTTCTCTATTGTTTACTACTTCTATTTTCTTTATGCTGTAGTTAGATTCAGCAGCAAAACTTAGAAGTCCCAATAGAAAAACCATCAGTGCTACTAATTGTTTTCTCATCCTTACCTCCGTTCAATTACTTTATAAAGATATCTAATAGATTATCATATTTTTTCTCAAATTTAAAGTCTATATGATAATTTATTGCATCTTTTGTTTTTTCATCTGATTTTGTTTGAACTCTCTCAGGTAGTTTCCCAACTCCTATTCCTATAGATCTTCCAGGTTTAAATCTATATTCTATTGAGAAATCGTACTCATCAAATGCCCCACTATTTTTTTCTGTTTTATCTGTGCTATCATCTCCTAACAAGTTTCCTCGTGCTACCCAATATAATTTATCCTTATAAATATTATCTTCTGCTTCTATAATTGCTCCTAATCTAAGTCTATTATTTTCTTCATTAGGATTATTAGTACTCTCATCTGTCATTATATTTGATTTTATTCTAAATTTAGAAATATTCAAAGTATTTTTTACTAGATTAGAAATAGGCTTAAATAGTGTTTGCGATAATTGACTTCCTATAACAGTCTTTATCAAAGTAGTTGAAGCTCCATCTGAAAACTCCTCACTACTATCTCCAACTAATAAAGAAGATAGATTTCCACTTGAACTTCCATTTTTAGAAGTTATTGTAAATTTAAGATCATCTAATTCTCCATTTATACTCATTCCTATCTCATCATTATCAACTTTTACCTTTGAATCTATTATCAAAGTAGGATTAACATTTGGCAAATAATCTTTTCTATCATTAAAAATAACCATTGCTTTATCTAGTTTAAATGTATTTCCATTGACTTCTAAAGATCCATTATTTACTTCTATATCTCCTAATAAAAGTAGTTTTCCATTTTTTCCACTAATATTTCCATTTACAGCAACTCCACCTGTTACATCACTTACAAATGCATTTAAATCTTGAATATCAAGATCAACATCATCTTTAGTTCTAAAGTTTACATCTAATTCCAAAGCTTTTTCAAAAACTGTGTCTATTTTAAAATCTTCTCCTAGTTCTTCACTATTATTAACAACTGTTGAAGAGGATTTAAATAAAAAGTTTTTTATAATTTGAAATATAGTTTTTGAATTATTAGGAATATCTGAAACTTTTCCGTCAAGTATAGTAATATCTCCTTTTAAAAGGTTATTTTTCATATTAAAATTGCTATTAAATAAAAGATTGAAATTCTTACCATATCTATAATCTATGTTTTCACTTTTTAAGCTTACATCATATTTTAGATCCTCTAAATAGTATGGATTCTCTGAAATCTCTGTTAGTGTTGGAAGTTCTAAGAAACCTTTTACCTCAACATCCCCTTTATTTAAAATTCCTTTTAAATTTTCTATATAAAGAAGTTGTTTATCCAATTTTATAGTACTATTCAGATTATTTAAATTAATATAGATATCATCATAATTTAAACCAAAGTTATTTAACTTAAAATAACCTTTGTTTCCTGTATCTTGAAGTTGTAAATTAAGTGTTGCATCCCCTTCTATATTAGTTATACCATATTTTTTCAAAAAAATATTTAAAAAATCTAAATTTATCTTTGAAGAGTCTACAAAAAAATTATATTTTTGATTTTTTAATCCTATGTTTCCCTTTGAATTTAATGAGTTATTTAGATATTTAAAAGAAAATGCCTCTAAATTTAAATTATCTAAATTTCCATTCAGTTTTACTAAGAAATTTTTGAAATTAACATCTTGCATAGAAATTTGTGGGCTTTGCAATGTTAAATTATATATCAAATCCTCTGCTGTTCCCTCTAATTTACCATTTGCTAAAATAGATCCCTTTATATTTTCATTACCTATATACTCTTCTAAATTCACTAAATTTATATTTTGATTTTTTATCTCAGCATCTATAATTTTAGTAGTCAAATCATAATTTGCTGTTAGTTTAATTATATCATGCAATTTGCTATTTGAGAGAATTATTTTATCTAATTTTATTTCTCCTGTTAAAATATCATCTGTTTTATAATTACCATTAATATATATATTAGGAAGTCTTTTTCCTCTCAAATAAATTTTATCAATAGTAGATTCTATTCTTATATCTGCTGTTTTAGCCTCACCTTTAGCTTTTACTGTCCCTATAACTCTATATTTTAAGTTTGTATCTGAGTAATATTCTGAAGGATCATCCTCTATAATGTTTAATATTCCAGAGTATTTTTTATCTTTTATTGAATAATATCCATTTAAAATACTAGTGTTTAGATATATTTTATTAAATTTCATTTTAAAATCTGAATAATTTATATTACCAGAAATTTTCAGATCTTTTTTCCCTTCAACAAGCTCAACTGTTGTATCATTTATTTTTATGTCAACCTTTGGATTATTTATCTTTCCAATTACCTTTCCTTGAATATCATTCAAATAAAATTTAGGATATTCTAAATTAAATTTTTCAAAGTTAAGCCCATTTATTGCAAAATCCATATTTGATTGAAGAGTTTTCAGATTAATAGTTCCCTTTCCATTTAACATACCATTTTCAAATTCCTTCAATTCAAATATATTATTTTTAATTCTAAAACCTAGTAATATTCCATTTATATCATAATCATTATATTTTACCTGTCCTATCTCTCCATTAAAGTCAAGATACAACTCTTTAGATTTTTTTAAATCTAAGTTTCCATGAATATTATTAATCTCTCCAATATATTTTAGAGAAAAATCTTTTATATCTAGATTAACTCCAGTTTCTTGAGCCTCTTTATATATTTTTCCTTTAAGAGTAGTCAATATCTCTAAATCATTCTCTTTAAGTTTAAAATTATTGCTTTCAACTAAAAGATTATAATCTAATTTATTTAGATCAACATCTCCATTTAAAATTAAGTTCTCTTTCTCTTGATTTTTATCTTTAGCTATAAGTTTATCAATTGTAATCTTATTGTTTTCAGCTATAAAATCAAGTGCAAGGTTAGCTCCATATAGATTTATATCTATAACTCCACTACCTCTTTCAAGATTTTTCTTTGTTAAATCATACTCAATAGAATATTTTCCATTTCTATAAAGTAAAATTTTATTTATTTTTGAGAAATATATCCCTCTTACTTTTAGTATATTAGATATGAAGTTAAATTTAAAATCCTCTTCTCCTGTATCAAAATTAAAACTTCCTTGAATATCTGGAAGAAAATCATTTACTTCTTTTATATTATTTAGAGAAAAATCTATATTTCCTTCACTATTGATATAATCTAATTTTAAAGAGAGATCTTTTTTAATATTTGTATCTTTTATTCCCAATATAGAATTTAATTTTTTTATATGTAATCCCTCTTTATCATAGATAAAATTACCTTTTAAGTTTTCTATTTCTAGATTCTCTACAAAAGATTTTTTTATAATATAATCAATTGTTACTGAAAAACCATTTTCTTTATTTAAATTCATATTAAATTTAACATCATCTATAAAAATATTTTCTAATGGTAGATTTCTATCCTTTAATAGTGAATATTTTTTCAATTCATCATATGAAATATTTCTAGCTGAAAAATCAATATTTAATTCTCCATTTTCATCAAATACAAGTAAAAACTTATCCTTAGTTTTAAAAATTTCATAATTAGCTTTTACCTCTATTCTTTTACCTAAAAAATCAACTGTTCCATCTAAAACTTTTACATCAGCATCTAAATCTTTATATCTCACTGCTACATCTTTAAAATCTGCTCCACCAAACATTCCCTTTGGAGAGATAGATAGATCTAAATTGAGTTTTCCCCCATTAAAATCTACCTCTTCTCCATCATAGGCATATTGTAAAAGATCATCTCTTACACTGATATTTTTTAAGATTATTGTCATATCATATGGTTGTTCACTTGTATTTAGTTTATAAGTATAAATCTGTCCATTATTGCTACCAGTAAACTCCATATCAATTCCAGTTTCTTTACTGAAAGTTAGATATCCATTTGTATTATAAGCTGTTTCTTTTATCGGATTTCTATATGATAGATCTGTAAAATTTGTTGTAGCATTTATAGCAGTTATTTTATCTATTGGTACTGCAATTCCTGGTTTATATACTTCCTCTTTTTTTATTTCAACCTTTTCTGTTTCAACTTTATTTTTATCGTCCTTAGTTCCACCTGTAAAAGCTGCAACTATATTTATATCACCATTTTTTTCTCTAGTTATATTAGCGATTCCATCATAAATTATAATCTCCTCTATTCTAAGATCTTCTAAAGATTTTTTAGAATAAAGTATATCTACCTTTGGTGCATCTATAATTATCTCTTTTTTATTGATAATTTTTAGATCCCTTACCTCTATCTTATTCTCCTTAAACTCTATTGAAGAACTTGATATTGTAGTCCCTAAAACCATTTGAACAATAACTTCTATTGTTTTAGGAAGGTGATAAGCTACTGCCCAATATCCTCCAAGAAAGACAAAAAGTGTTGTTAGCATTGTTATTACTTTTTTCTTATTCTTTTGATAAAACTCTTTCATTTTTTCCTCCTAAATTATAGAGGTCTTTTTAAAGGTATTCCTGATCTTCTTGGATATTTTTTATCATTTGATTCAAATTTTCTAATTCTAATTACTACTCTAGGATCATTACAAAATGGAAGATTTAAGTCATAAATATTTTCTATTCTACCTTTTAAAATATTCAGAGCATTTGTTGCCTCTTGCTCCTCACCTGTTCCTTCCATTTTTTGTGAAAGAAATTCACCATCTATTTTTAAGAAAGGAAGTATGTATTCTAAGATTGTACTAAGTTTTGAAACTCCTCTACATAACCCTAAATCATAACTCTCTCTATTCTCATCATTGATATAATCTTCTGCCCTTGAAGTAACAACAGTTACATTTGTCAGATCTAAATTTTCTTTTACTAATTGAAGAAATTTAGTTTTCTTTCCTATTGAGTCCATCAAAGTAAACTCTATCTCTGGATTGAAAATAGCTAAAACCATTCCTGGAAATCCAGCTCCTGTTCCTATATCTATAGCTTTTTCAGTTCCCTCTTTGATCAGATTTTGAAGTAATAGAGAATCTAAAAAGTGTTTCTCTATTATTCCCTTCTCATCTCTTATTGCTGTTAAATTAGTATGAGAATTATATTCAACTAACAAATTTAGATACTTTATTAAGTTATCTACTTTTTCCTCTGTATATTCTAAACCAATTTTTTTTATTCCTTCTAAAAGGTATTCTCTCATATTAGTTACCCCTTGTCTTTAAGTATATTAAAAGTACTTGTATATCTGCTGGAGATACTCCAGAAATTCTTGATGCTTGCCCTATATTGTATGGTCTTACACTCTTTAATTTATCCTTTGCTTCCTTTGGAATATTTTCCATTGAATCATAATCAATATCAGCAGGTATCTTTTTATTTTCAAGTCCTTTATGTTTTTCTATCATCTTCATTGATCTTTCAATATATCCTGAATATTTTACTTGAACCTCTACTTGATATTCTGTATCCTTTGGACACTCTTCTCCTAAGTCAAGTCCTGCTCCTTCAGCTATATATTTTATATCACTATATTTTACTTCTGGTCTTCTTAAAAGCTCAAAATATGTACATCCATCTTTTAATTCTGCCTCATTATATTTTCTCAATACCTCATTTACTCTTGGGTTGCTTGGTCCAACATAATTTTTTTCTAAAATATCTTTTATTCTCTCTACATCTTGCTCTTTTTTTACAACTCTTTTATACTCTTCCTCTGGAAGTAATCCTATCTCATATCCTATTTTAGAAAGTCTTAAATCTGCATTATCCTCTCTTAGAAGAAGTCTATATTCACTTCTAGCTGTAAACATTCTATATGGCTCATTTGTTCCCTTAGAAACTAAATCATCTATCAATGTTCCAATATATGAATCTGCTCTATCTAAAATAACAGGTTCTTTCCCTTGCATCTTTCTAACGGCATTGATTCCTGCTATAAGCCCTTGTGCTCCTGCTTCCTCATATCCAGATGTTCCATTTATCTGTCCAGCTAGGAATAGATTTTCTACTGTTTTACTTTCTAAGCTATATTTTATCTCTTGAGGTGGAATATAATCATACTCTATGGCATAAGCATATCTCATAATATGAGCATTTTCTAATCCCTCTATATTTTTTACCATTCCATCTTGTACATCTGTTGGAAGAGATGATGATAATCCCCCTAAATAGATCTCATTTGTATCATATCCCTCTCTTTCAAGGAAAAGATGGTGTTGATTTTTATCTGTATATCTAAATACTTTATCTTCTATTGAAGGACAGTATCTTGGTCCTGTTCCATGAATTGTTCCATTAAATAGAGGTGATCTATCTTTATTGCTTTTTATAATATCATGTACTGTTTCATTTGTATGAGTTATATAACAAGAGATTTGTTTTCTTCCTATTAACTCTTCATCTGGTGTTCTAGTAGAGAATTTTAGTATCTCATCATATTCTCCTGGTTGCTCTTCAACTTTTGAAAAATCTATGCTTCTTGCATCTATTCTCGAAGGTGTTCCAGTTTTAAATCTAGCAAGTTTTAATCCAGCTTTTTCCAATGATAGTGGTAGATCATCTGAAGAAAGTTCTCCCATTCTTCCACCGCTAAAATGTTTATCTCCAATATGAATAAGCCCTCTCATAAATGTTCCTGTGGCTATAATTACATATTTAGCTCTATACTCTACACCCTCTCTTGTTTTAACTCCTATTACTTTTCCATCTTCAACTACTATATCAGTAACCATTCCTTGAATAGAGCATAAGTTCTCACAATTTTCAATTGTTTTTTTCATCTCTTTACTATATCTAACTTTATCAGCTTGTGCTCTTAATGCTCTAACTGCTGGTCCTTTTTTAGTATTAAGTACTCTTATTTGAATAAAAGTCTTATCTATATTTCTTCCCATCTCTCCACCTAGTGCATCTATCTCTCTAACTAAGTGTGATTTTGCTGGTCCTCCTAAAGATGGGTTACAAGACATGACTCCTATATTATCAAGAGTTATTGTAAAAATAGCTGTTTTAGCCCCTATTCTCGCTGCTGCTAAAGCTGCTTCACAACCTGCATGACCTGCTCCTACTACAATAACATCATAATTTTGCATTTTTTCCTCCTAAAACTCTATAAATTAATTACTTTAAATTCTCTAAATAATCAGCTGTTTTAGTATCTGTGATTACCAAAAGAATATCCCCTTTTTCTATCAAACTATCTGCTGATGGATTTGGTGTTAAAGATTGATTCTCTTTCTTTATTCCAACAATATTTACATTATATTTCTTTCTAATATCTAATTGAATCAAAGTTTTACCCCAGAATACTGATGGAGCTTTTACTTCTAATAATAAAAATTCTGATGAGAATCTCAAATGTTCTATCATATTAGGTTCCATTGCTAATTGAGCAACTCTTCTTCCCATATATTCTTCAGGATATATTACCTTAGTAGCTCCTATCTTAGCTAAAACTTTTCCATGGCTTTTACTATTTGCCTTAGCAATGATCTTTTCTATCCCTAACTCTTTAAGATTAAGAGTTATCATAATACTAGCCTCAACATCTCCAGTACAAACAAAGGCAACATCAAAATTACTTACTCCTAATTCTTTTAAACTTTTCATATCTGTTGCATCAACAATTACTGCATTATCAACTATATTTCCATTTATAGCCTCTTGTATCAATTCTTCATTCACATCAATAGCCAATACTTCCTCATTAGATTCATATAGAGTTTGTGCTATACTTGTTCCAAATCTTCCAAGTCCTACTACTAAATACTCTCTCATTTTTCCTCCAAATCTTATCCTACTAGAATATTCTCTTTAGGGTATTTTATCAATGCTTTTTTCTTATCTTCACCTATAGCCAATGCAAATGTTAAAGGTCCCAATCTTCCTACAAACATTGTTACTATAATCAATAGCTTAGATATAGAAGATAGTTCTGGTGTTATTCCTAAAGTCAATCCTACTGTTCCAAAAGCTGAAATAACTTCAAAAATAATCTCTTCAACGGGAAAATCCTCAATTATTAATAGTAAAGTTATTATTACACTGACATAAGTCAATGCTAAAACTAAGATTGCTAAAGCTCTATTCATTACTTCCCAATCTAATCTTCTATTAAAAATCTCAATGCTCTCTCTCTTTTTTACTATTCCTATTACATAAAACAGAATTATTCCAAAAGTTGTAGTTTTAATTCCTCCTCCTGTCGATCCTGGAGAAGCTCCAATAAACATAAGAATACAGCAGATAAAAATAGTTGCTGCTCTCAAATCTTTTAATGGTATTGTATTAAATCCTGCTGTTCTTAAAGTTACACTTTGGAAATATGAAGCTAAAATCTTTTGAAAGAAATTTAGATCCCCTAAAGTTGTTGGATTTGAATACTCTAAAATAAAAAATACAATCATCCCTCCAAAAGTAAGAATCATAGATATTATAATTGCAACTTTTGAAGTGAGATTAAATCTATCTACTCCTTTTCTTATAACCATTATTACTGAACTAATAACTGCAAATCCTATTCCTCCAAGAGTTATAAGATAAGCTATTGTTAAATTAATAACAGGGTTAGCTTTATATGCCTCTAAGTTTGTTGAAAAAAGAGCAAATCCAGCATTACAAAAGGCTGAAACTGAGTGAAACACTCCAAAGAATAAAGCTTTATTCAAAGGCATCTCCTTAGAAAATTCCCAAGCTAAAATCAATGCTCCTATACTTTCAATTACAAAAACTGTTAAAAGAAGTTTTCTTATAAAATTAGATATCTCTCCACTACTATCTGCATTTCTCTCCTCTTTTAACAATTCTCTTTCATGAAAAGTCATTCTTTTTCCCATTACCATAAAGATAATTGAAGAAAAGGTCATTACTCCTAATCCACCAAGTTGAATAAAAAATAGTATTATCAAATCTCCTATGGGATTAAAAACTTTACTTACATCTACTACTGTTAATCCTGTAACACAAATTGCAGAAACTATTGTAAACATAGATTCTAGAAAATCCAAACTCTCACCTTCATTTAGAGAAAAGGGCATCATTAATAATAGTGTTCCAACTATAATAGCTAATAAAAATCCTATTATCAATTTCCTTGAAGGAGATAGTTTATTAAAATATTCTAAACTCATTCTTTGGCTTCTCCTTTTTTCTAACTTTATATATTATTTTATCTTATTAATTATACATTATTTTATCTTCCCTTTCAATCTAAAAAGTTCTTTCCAATTATTTATCCAAATAAAGCAAATAAAAAATGATTATCAAGAATAAATTTTTTTACCCCTAATAATCATTAAAAAACTCTATTAATCTTTTAGTAAAAAATCACTTTTCCCACCAGTTTTACTTATAAGCTTTATATCACCTATAATCATATGCTTATCTATAGCCTTACACATATCATATATTGTTAGAGCTGCTACACTTACTGCTGTTAAAGCTTCCATTTCAACTCCAGTTTTACCAGTTGTTTTAACTGTTGCTTCTATCCAAACTCTATCACTTTCTATTTCAAAATTTATATCTGCCCCTGTTAAAAGAATATTATGGCACATTGGAATCAGATCACATGTCTTTTTAGCTCCACATATTCCTCCAACTTGAGCAACTGAAAGCACATCACCTTTTTTTAATTTTCTATCTTTTATAGCTTGAATTGTACTCTCTGACATTTGAATATAGCCTCTAGCAGTAGCTTTTCTTTGAGTTTCATTTTTTTCACTTACATCTACCATTCTAGCCATTCCATTTTCATTAAAATGTGTAAAATCCATCTCTATTTTTTCTCCTCTTTACTTTTTATTTTTTCAACATTTATCTTATTTCTAGGATCTAAAACTTTAAAACCATATTTTAAAAATATCTCTCTTGAGTTACCATTTCCTAAAAATTTATAAAACTCTCTAGTTTCTTCTCTCTCTTTTCCACTTAATATTCCACAACTATATACAATAGGTGTGTGTAGTTCATCAGAAACTTCATAAACTATTTGAGCATTTTTCATAACCTTACTTTCTGTTTTATATATAAAAGCATAATCTACTTCATATAGATCTACATACTGCATAGCACTTCTAACATCTCTAGCTAAAATTATATTTGGTTTTATATCTTTAAATAGATTTAAGTTTTTTAAAATTTCTATTGAATAAGCTCCAGCAGGTGAAAATTCAGGATCACCAATAGCTACTCTATACCCTTTTATCTCCTCTAATTGATCAATTTTTTTTCTTCCTGCTATAATCATACTATTTTCTAAAATCTCTTTACTTTCTGATATTACTTTCTCTTTTTTTAACTCATTCATATCCTCTTTTGAAGACAAAAGAAGAAGATCTAAATTTGTTCCATTTAAGGCTTGCTTTCTTAAAAGTTTAGAAGCATCAAACTCAATATTAACTATAATATTTTTATTTGATTCTTGAAATTGTTCTACTATTTGATTAAGTGCTCCCTTTAAGCTTATCTCTGCTCCTACAGTAATAACTTTTTTTTCCTCTTTTGCACATCCTAAAATAAAGATAAAAAATATATTTATAATAAAGAAAATCACTGTTTTTCTCTTCATTTTGCCACCTCAATTTCTATTATCATATGAAATAATTTTAACAAATTTTAAATAATATATCAAGCAATCTACCTTGAACTTTTCCAATTTATGTTTTAAAATTCATGTATATTAAAAATTTAAAAGGATGTGTTAAAATGTTTAGAGCTGCTATTGTTTGTATGAGTGATAAAGGATATAAAGGTGAGAGAGAAGATATTTCCTCTAATGTTATTGAAGAAATTTTATTAAAAAATAGTTATACTATTACTGAAAAAATTATAATTCCTGATGAATATTCTTTAATTAAAGATACTCTAAAAAATATTTGTGACAACAATCTTGCTGATCTGATAATTACTACTGGGGGAACTGGATTTTCTAAAAGAGATGTAACTCCTGAAGCTACACTAGAGGTTTGTGAAAAAGTTGTACCTGGAATACCTGAAGCTATTAGAGCTTACTCAATGACTATTACAAAGAGAGCTATGCTTTCAAGAGCTGCTGCTGGTATTAGAAAAGATACTCTTATAATTAATCTTCCTGGAAGCCCTAAAGCTGTAAGAGAATCTTTAGAGTATATTATCTCTACCCTTAACCATGGACTTGAAATTTTAGTTGGTTCTGCTACTGATTGTGCTAGAAAATAATAAAATTTTATCTAACTAAGCTCAGTTATCCAGCATATCGCTAGTTTTTGACAAAGTACCTTTGTATTTAGCGATTATTATTCAAGTTTAGTTATCTCTATTTCTTTTTAAATATCAGCTAAATTCCATGTCAAAGAATAAAGAGAGAGTAATACTCATCTGACTAAAATTCCGAAACTCGACTTCGTCTCAAACACGTCGGAATTTTTAGCGTCAGATTTCGTAACTCTCTCTAATATTCTTCTCCAAATTCCATTTTAGCTGATATTAGGAGAAGAAAAATAAATTATAGTTTATTTAACTTTATTTTTAGTTAGCTCCATATAACAAACTGTACACACTCCATTATAGTGATTCCCCACTGAAATTCCATCACTATCAGCTTCAACATCTCCTATCATCACATTCATTGTAGCCTTTCTCTTTCCACAATGTCCACATACAGTCTTTATCTCATTTAAAGTTGTCATATATGGAAGCATATAAGCAACAGTTGGAAATAGTTCCCCTCTAAAGTTACTCATCAATCCATATAAAAAGATATTAATATCAAAATCTATCATCACTTGAACTAATTGATCACAATGATGTTTTGATAAAAATTGAAATTCATCAATTAAAATTAGATCTAACTCATGATTTTTACAGTATTCATAAAAATTAAACTCCTCATCCACAACAACTGCTTCTAAAGTATATTCCATAGCTCTACTCGAAACTACATGCCCATCTCTATCATTTTTATAAGGTTGAAAAACCTCTACTTTTTTTCCTACACTCTTATTTCTATGAGCTGTTAAAAGTAGTTCAGAAGATTTTCTTGAACCTACAACTCCATAATAAAAATTAATTTTTCCTGACACAAAAATGCCCTCCTTAATAAAATCTATTTTATTATTATATCATTTTATAAAAATAAAGCTAATACAATAATTATGTTTTTTCTTTTTTTCTTCACTAAAATATACTATAATTAATATATTGTGAGGTGATAAGATGTTTTCAATAAAATATAAAATTAAAGAAGAAGATATTAATTATGGTGGACATGTTGGAAATGAAAGAGCTTTAGTTTTCTTTCAAATGGTTAGAATTAAATTTTTTGAATCACTTGGATTATCAGAACTTAATATAGGTGATGGAATAGGAGTAATTCAAAGAAATAGCTATGTTGAGTACAACAAAGAGCTGTTTTTAAATGATGAGATTACAATTAAAATAACTAAAATTGAGCTAGAAAAAACTAAATTTAACTTTCACTATGAAATCTATAATCAAGAAGAGAAACTAGCAATAAATGGATCTACTCTGTTACTTGCTTATAATTATGAAGAGAAAAAATTAAAAAAAGTTCCTGAAATATTTAGAAAAAAAGTTGAGGAGTTATTATGAATATTTTAATTAGTGGTTGTCTATTAGGATTAAAATGTAGATATGATGCTAAAGAAAAAAAGTTACCTGAAATTGAAAAACTTATAGAGGTATATAATCTGATTCCTGTATGCCCTGAACAACTTGGTGGGCTACCAACTCCTAGAATCCCTGCTGAAAGAGTAAACAACAAGGTTGTAAATCAAGCTGGAGTAGATGTGACTAAAGAATATCAATTAGGAGCTGAGGAAGCTTTAAAAATTGCTAAACTATATAATTGTAAAAAAGCTATTTTAAAAGAAAAAAGTCCCTCTTGTGGTTGTGGAAAAATCTATGATGGAACTTTTTCAAAAAATTTAATTGTTGGAAATGGTGTTACAGCTGATCTTTTACTTAAAAATGGAATTGAAATATTTGGTGAAAGTGAAATTGACAAATTAAAGTAATTACTAATTTCTTTACTCTTTTGTGAAAAAGTTTTAATGTTGAAGTTTAAAAGAATATATTGTATAATTCAAGAAATAGGAACTATTTATTTAGTTTAAAATTTTAATTAGGAGGCAAAAATGAAAAAAGTTATTCACACTGATAAAGCACCTGCTGCTTTAGGACCATATTCACAAGCTATTGAAGTAAATGGAGTTCTTTATGTATCTGGACAAATCCCTTTTGTTCCTGAAACTATGACTCTTGTTTCTGATTGTGTAAAAGCTCAAACTAGACAATCTCTTGAAAATGTAAAAGCTATTCTTGAAGAAGCTGGATACTCTATGAAAGATGTAGTTAAAGCTGGAGTTTTCATTAAAAACATGGATGACTTTGCAGCTATTAATGAAGTTTATGCTGAATACCTAGGAGATGTAAAACCTGCTAGAGCTTGTGTTGAAGTTGCTAGACTTCCTAAAGATGTTAAAGTTGAAATAGAAGTTGTTGCTGTTAAATAGTATTAGCATAAAAAAACTCCCTCTGATTACTTTTGTAACCAAAGGGAGTTTTTTATTTAAAGGATTTTGATCGACTAATTAAAGTTCTACTACTGTTATTTTTTCTAAAATATCTTTTAAGATATCAAGATCAATATTTCCAGTACTATCAAGCATAGCATTTGTTGTTCCACAAGCTACTGCTAATCTGAAACACTCTTTTAATTCCATCTCTTTAGATAGTCCAAATGCCATTCCAGCTATTGTTGAGTCTCCAGAACCAACTGTATTTTTTATCTCTACTTTTGGGAAAGTTCCTTTGTAAACTACCTTATCAGTTACTAAAATAGCTCCATCTCCACCAAGAGTAACCATTACAACTTGAATTCCAGTTTTTACTAACTCTTTAGCTGCTTCTACTACTTCAGAAAGATTGTTGAATTTTTTTCCAGTAATATCTTCTAACTCTTCTTGATTTGGTTTTATTAAGAATGGTTTTGCTTCCATTCCTTTTACTAAAGATTCTCCACTTGTATCAAGAATAAATTTAATTCCTCTTTTGTGGGCTTCTTCAATTAAAGGATTATAAGCATCTTTACCAATTCCTTTTAAAAGGCTTCCAGATCCACATACAATTTCTACTTTTTCATTTTCTAATATATTTACATATTTTTCCATGAATTTTTCGAAATCTTCTGTAGTTCCTTCTGCTGATTCAAGAAATTCTGTAATTCCTTTTATATCTTTATCTATAACTGCTATACAAGTTCTTGTTTCATAACTTGTTTCTAAGAAATCATTTTTTATATTTCCAGCATTTAATTTTGAAAGAAATAGTTTTCCAGTAAATCCACCAACTATTCCTGTTGCTGTAACATCTCCACCAAGTTGATTTATAACCCTACTTACGTTTATTCCTTTTCCACCTGCAGTTTTTTCAATATGTTTAGTTCTGTTTACTTCACCAATTCTCATGTTTTCAACATTATATCTAACATCAATTGCAGGGTTTAAAGTAACAGTTAGTATTTTTTTCATAACTATGCTCTTCCGTTACTTCCACACATTAATATTTTTTCAATTGCTACTTTTTTCATTGCTTCTTTAGCAGGTCCAAAATATTTTCTAGGGTCACTTTCATTTGGTTTATTTACTAATACTTCTCTTAGTGTTTCAGCAAATGGCATTTTTAATTCTGTTGCGATATTTACTTTTGTAATTCCTAATTCGATTGCTTTTTTAACTTGTTCAGCTGGTACTCCAGATGCTCCGTGTAATACTAATGGTACATCTACAACTGCTCTGATTTCAGCAAGTCTATCAAAGTCTAGTTTTGGTTCTTCTTTGTAAACTCCGTGAGCTGTTCCAATTGCAACTGCTAGAGAGTCAATTCCAGTTCTTTCTACATATTCTTTAGCTTGAGCTGGGTTAGTATATTTACTATCTTTTTCATCTCTTACTAAGTCGTCTTCTTGTCCTCCAAGAATTCCTAATTCTCCTTCAACAGTTACATCATATCTGTGAGCATAGTCAACAACTTTTTTAACCATTGCGATATTTTCTTCAAAATCTAAGTGAGAAGCATCGATCATTGCTGATTTAGTTCCAATTTGAATAGCGTTGATGATTTCATCATAACTTTCATGGTGGTCTAAGTGCATTGCTACTGGTATATCATATTTTTCAGAACAGATTTCTACCATTTTAATGAAGAATTCTGGTCCTGCATATTTCATTGTTCCAGGTGTAGCTGCAACTATGATAGGTGATCTTAATTCAGCAGCAGCTTCTACTACTGTTTGAATTGTTTCCATATTATGAACGTTAAATGCTGGTACTGCATATTTTCCTTTTTGAGCATCTAATAGTAATTGTCTTGTTGATACTAACATCTATTTTCCTCCTAAAATTTTAAATTATTTATTTTCTATTATTTGTTGTATTCGTGAATAATTACACCTTTAACTACTCTGTTAACTTCTCCTGTAGGACATGGATTGTCTGGGTTAATTCCTAATTTAGCTGATTTGATTAGAGAAATTAATTGTCCATAAACTAGGTAAGAAAGACTTGCAAATATATCTTCCATTTCTCCTAATTTAGCATCTTCATAAGAGAAGTAGTAGTTTGAGTTAGTTTTTACTTCTTCATCATATACTGTATCTAGTACGATTATTTGTTTTTTTCCACCTTCATTTTTGAACTCTTTTAATAGATCAAGTTCATAAATTCTTGTGTATGGGTTGTTTGACATTAAACATACGATAGCTGTTTTGTCGTTAACTATTGATTTAGGTCCATGTCTGAATCCTAGGAAAGTGTTGAAGAATGAAGCAAGTTTTCCTCCAGTAAGTTCAAGAACTTTAAGAGCGATTTCTTCAGCTAGTCCTTTGCTTGTTCCATCTCCTAAGTATACTATTCTTTCGATATCTAAATCTGCTACTATTTCAGCATTAGCAACTATTTTATCAAGGTTTCTTTCAACTAGAGAAGCTACATATTCTACTTTTTCTCCTAATACATCTAGGTCTTTTCTTAATAGAACTAAAACTCCAGCTACTACCATTGAAGAGAAGCTTCCTGTCATAGCAAATCCTTTATCGTTTGTTCTTTCTGGCATTAATAGAAGATATTTATTTTCTCCTGTTTCAGATATTTTAGCTAGTTTTCCATCTTTGTTACAAGTGATAAAGATGTGGTGAATATTTTTTACTAATTTATCTGCTAATTCTACTGCTGCAACACTTTCAGGAGAGTTTCCTGATCTTGCACATGATACTAATATAATATCTGCATCAGCATCTAAGTATTGTTCTGGCATAGAAACGATATCAGTTGTAGGTACTGATAAAACTTCGATATCTATTCTGCTGTTAATGTATGAACAAATTGTATTTCCAACAAATTCAGATGATCCTGCCCCTGTAAATATTACTTTTACTTTATTTCCTTTTACACCTTCAATAAATTTTCCTAAAGCTTCAATATTTTCTTTTACTATTGATACTTCTTCTTTCCAAATTCCTGGTTGTTGAGCTATCTCTTTCCAAGTTACACAATCTTTAAAATTCATCTGCACTCTCTCCTTTTTAAAAATTATTTATTTTCATTCATTACAAGAGCTGCTGCTCCTTTAATTCCAGCTTCTTCATTTAGTTCACCAAAGGCAAACTTTAAGTTTTCCATTGTCATTCCTAAAGCATATTTAGCAAGATTTTTCTTAACTCCATCTAAAAGAATTTCTCCAGCTCTTGCTACTCCTCCTGAGAATATTATGATTTCTGGGTTTAAAATATTTAATAACATTCCAATTCCTTCAGCCATATATTCACAGAACCAATCAACTATATCCATACAGAATTTATCTCCAGCTTTAGCTAAGTCAAATATATCTCTAGCTTCTAAACTGTCAATGCTTCCATTTATTCTTCTATAAAGAGCATTGTCTTTATTTTCTGCTAATCTTCTTTTTCCTTCTCTAATTATACCAGTTGCTGAACAGTAAGTTTCTAAACATCCAGTTAATCCACAACCACATTTGTATCCTTGTTTGTTTACAACTACATGTCCAAATTCTCCTGCTGCTCCATCTGCTCCCTCAACAATAGCTCCATTGATTATGATTCCAGCAGCTATTCCAGTTCCTATTGGAATAGTTATACTATTTTTATAACCTCTTCCAGCACCAAATAAAGTTTCTCCTAATGCTATTAACTTAACATCGTTTCCAACTTTAACTGGTTTTCCTGAAATTTTTTCCATTAATTCTTTAGCTGGAAAATTATCTCCCCAAGAAAAATTTGCAGCTATTTTTACAATAGAATTGTTTAATACAGGTCCAGGAATTCCCATTCCTATAGATTTGATATCATCTTTAGTTATTCCTAATTCTGTTATCAAACTATTGATTGCTGTCCATATTCTTCCAAATGTATCCTCTGCTCCTTTTTTTGAATCAGTTTTGATACTTTTTTTAATTAGTATCTCTCCTAACTCATTCAATATTCCCATTTCAACATTTGTTCCACCAATGTCTACTCCTACAAAATATGACATAAGTCCTCCTTTAAAAAACTCGAATCATTAATTAATTGTTATATCGTCCGTACCAATTTTCTTTTAAAAAAAAATCAGACTTTTATATTTAAGTCCTTTTTTACTCTTCAAGTTCTACTTCAAATTCAAATCTATCTCCACGTACCAAACTTATTGTGTATTCTATAATCTCCATTCCACTGTATGTCCATCTTTGCAATTTTATTAAAGGACTGTTTCTATTTACTTGTAAAATGCTAGCTACACTTTCATCTGCTTTTAAAACAGAAAAACGTTCGAATACTTTATTAAAGTTTATCTTATACTTACTTTGAATGATATCATATAATGGACTAATAAGCAATTCTTTTTTTGAAAGATTTGGCATTTTTTTTACTGGCATATATGTTCGCTCATACATAATTATCTCTCTGTCTGCTATTCTTAGCCTTTCAAGCTCAAAAATTTCATCTGAACTATTGAGATTTAACTCTTTTGCTACTTTTTCATCCCCAACTATTTTTTTTAAGGATAAAATTTTAGATTCAGGGATTTTGCCAAGTTTTTTCATCTCTTCAGTAAAACTATAAACTTTTAGTAACTTTTGTTGTATCACTTTTGATGAAACAAAAGTTCCACATCCCTGAATCTTATAAACATATCCTTTTTCTTCCAGATAAGCAAGAGCCTGTCTCACAGTAGCTCTGCTTAGCTCATATTTCTTTGCATATTCTCTCTCAGTAAGTAATTTATCATTCTCTTTTAGATTTTTACTTTCTATTTCACTTAAAATAATTTCAGCTAATTGGTAATAAAGTGGACTTTTGGAATTTTTTAATACCATTCTGTCCTCCATAATATTTATTCATATTATAGATAATATCATAACCTTATACTCTTTAGCAACTTTTAAATTTCATTAATTATTCTATATAACCAGTTAGCTAGAGGATCTTTTATTTTTACCATTTCATCATATAACTCTTCTAGCATCTCTTTTTTAATATCTGCATATTCTGGATTATAGAATAGGTTGTTTATTTCCCCTTTATCATTTTTAATATCATATAGCTCTCCAACATCTGTTGCGTTGAATACTATTTTGTAGTCATCTCTTCTCCACATTCTTTGTTCAAAGAATACAAAATGTCCAGCTAGTTGTCCTAAGATTCCTTTTCTATCATTATTTTTATGTTCTCTTAAAATTGGTAGCATACTCTCTCCATCAAAGAATGAAGGAATCTCTTTTCCAGCAACATCATAACAAGTAGATGTTAAATCATGAAGGTAAACAAAGTTATTGTCCTCTTCTCCCTTTCTATCTGAACAAGGATCTTTTACAATCATAGGGATTCTATATGTTGTATCAAACATAAATTCCCCTTTTTCTATTAATCTATGAGCTCCCATAGCATCTCCATGATCTGCTGTTATAGCCATAAATAGTTGTTCATATAATCCCTCTTCTTTTAGGAATTTTACAAATTCACCAATAGCATCATCTATAAGAGTGATGTATCCCCAGAATTTACAGATAATTTCTTTCCATTTTTCTTCTGGTGCTTCCCAAACTCCCCACATTTTAGCTATATCTTTATAGTGAAGTGGTTTTCCATTCATTGGATTGTAGAAACTTTCATCAAGATTTACATCTTCTGGTTTATACATTGAATAGTATGGTTCAGGTATTACACAAGGAGTATGTGGTCCCCAGAAGTTCATCCATATAAAGAATGGTTTATTTTCTTTTTTAGCTTCTAAAACAGCTTTTTTAGCTTCATCTACTACGAAGAAGGGAAGAGTAGCTTCTCTAGTTCCACTTAAACGTCCACAAAGTTCTTGTACTCTTAAATGTGAATTTTCTCCAAAGTAACTATTTGTAACTTCTGGAATTTCAAAGTTATTCTCTTTTAACCATTCTACATATCTAGGCTCTTGTTTTGGTCCTTGATCGAATACCATATTTTTGTAAACTCTACTTCCTGGATATCCATATCCATCGAAGTTATGTCCTCTAAATCCAAAATCTCTAGGAAGAACTGTTTTTCCAACATGCCATTTTCCTATAAGGTAATTTGCGTAATCTCCCATTCCTGAAATTATATTAGGATTATCTAATTTAGGATCTCCCTCTCCACCTTTTTCACTATTTCTCATAAGTTCGTGGTTACTTGGCATTTGCCCTGTGAAAAGAGATGTTCTTGCTGGTCCACAAACTGAAGCTGGTGTAAAAGCATTATTAAATCTTACTCCATCTGCTGCAATTGCATCCATGTTAGGAGTTTTAACAATTTTATGTCCATAAGTTCCTAACATATCAAGCCTAACTTGATCTAATAATATATAAACTATATTATTATTCATTTTTTCTTTCCTCCTCATATTTCCCTTAAAAAATTACTCTATTTATTTTGTTGCCTCTACTTGAATAGTTGCATTGTTGTCTTTCTTTTTAGTAAATGTAATAATTCCTAAAATCACCACTGTTAATACAGCAAATATCATAGTGATTTTTCCTAATCCATTTCCTCCTGCAAGTCCCCATGGAGAAAGTATTGCATATAGGTAGCATAATCCAATAATTAATAGTGCTGATACTTCTCTTGCATATTTCCAACTTGTTAAATCTACATTTGATTTATTCCTATTTGAAGGGACATATAGAGTTTCTCTTTTAAATATACTTCCTAAGATAAACATTACTATTATATCAAATACAAATAAGCTTCCCATTACATGTACAAAGTTTACTTTTACTTTGAATATCCATACTAATGAGTAGTAAAGAATAACGTGTAACAATACTGTTGCTCTAGCTGCTTTTCCTGAAATAGTTCTATTTAAGAATCCTACTGCTACAAGTGCAACTATTGGGATATTAAAGAATCCTGCGAATCTCTTTAATAGTAGGAATAATCCTCCAGTTCCATATTGTAATAATGGAGCTATAATCATAGAGATAATTGCAATGATTGTTCCAGCTATTTTAGCTACTTTTATTAGATCCTCATCAGAGATATCTTTCTTTAACATAGGTCTATAAATATCATAGCAGAATAGTGTTGCAGCACTGTTTATAAATGAGTTAAATGTACTTAAAATAGCTCCAAATAAGCAAGCTGTAAAGAATCCTAATAATGGCTTAGGTAATACTTTTGAAACTAATGTTGGATAAGCTAAGTCAATATTTTTTAGTGAATCTCCAAAAATATGGAATGAAACTAATCCAGGAACATTTAACATTACTGGTAGGAATAATAGGAATATTGCTGCATATAAAATTCCTTTTTGTCCTTCAGCTAAGCTTTTTGCTGCTAATGATCTTTGAATAATTGCTTGGTTTGTTGTCCAATAGAAGAAGTTTACTATTAAGATTCCTGTGAATATTGTTGTCCAAGGTACAGGATCTGCTGCTGCTCCCCAAGCTGTTAATTTTTCAATATGAGTTGTAGTTACTATTTCAACTCCTTTAGCCATACTTCCATCACCTAAGTATTTTAAAGCAAAGAAAGGAATCATAGCCCCTCCAATTATTAGAGCAAACCCATTTAATGTATCTGAAACTGCAACTGCTTTTAATCCTCCAAATACTGCATATATTCCACCGATGATTCCTATTAACCATACAACTCCCCATAGTGCTGTATTGAAGCTAACACCAAACATTGCTTCTACGTCAAATATTTGAGTAAATGCAATAGCTCCTGAATATAGAGCTCCTGGAATCATTACAAATGTATAAGCTACTAAGAATAATAGTGACATTATTTGTCTTGTTTGTCTATCATATCTTTCTTCGAAAAATTCTGGTATTGTTGTAAATCCACCTTTTAAATATTTTGGAAGTAGATATAGAGCAAGTACACATAGAGGCACAACTGATTGAACTGTCCAAGCTATAATTGAAAAGTTACTTGCATATGATGAAGCGTTAACCCCTACAAGTTGTTCTGTTGAAAGACTTGTTAATACCATTGAAAACCCAATTACTGTTGCTGTAAGTCCTCTTCCTGCTAGGAAGTATCCTTTAGCACTTCCATCTTCCCCTTTAGTTTTTAACCATGAAACAAATGCTATTAGTGCTGTTATTAAAACGAATGTAATAAATGTCATTTTTTCCTCCTAATTTTAATAGTGATTATTCCCCGAAAAAGTTGTCATATAAATAAATTTATCCCCTCTTACAGTAGATTTAGTATACTCTAATACTTTATCTCCCTGAAATGTAGTCCTTTCTACTTTCATTCCTAAATCTCCCTCTGCTAATTCAAGGTATTTAGCTTCAGTAGTATTTAACTTACATGGATAAAACATCTCTTTTCCATGAGTTATCTTAATTCCAAACTCTTCATTGAGTACATCATATAATTTTTTAGTTTTTAAATTAAGATTTTCTATACCCTTTATTAATGAATAATTTAAATATATAGTTTCATAAATAAGAGCCTCGTCATTCCCATATCTTACCCAAACAAGTTTAAAAATAAGATCATCTTCTGAAAGATTCATCTTTTCTCTTACAACTTCATTTGGTTTTTTAACTTTTACTGATAAAATCTTTGAAGCAGGTATCTTACCTAAATTTTTTACATCATCATAAAACTTACTAAATCCTGACCTATCTTGATATATCTTAGGTGAAGATATATAGCTTCCTTTTCCTCTTATTTTATAAATATAACCTTCTTTTTCTAATATTTTAAGTGCTTGTCTAACTGTTGTTCTACTTAAATTATACTTTGCACAAAATTCCGACTCTGCTGGAATTTTGTCATCTTTTTTTAAAATTCCATCTTTTATACATTTTTTTAAACTGTAAACTAATTGTTGATATAAAGGTGTTTCACTTTCCTTATTAATTACAAACATTTTTTCTCCCATGGATTTCTTAATGATATCATTGTTAATCTAAGTATAATCTCAAGAATATCCCTTGTCAACCCCTGTTTTTCCTAGGTTTCAACTTGTATCATACATGTCATCCCTTATTTTACAGGGTTTAAAACAACTTGTATCTAAAAAATTTTTTTATATTTTTTACATTCTTAATAATACAATACGTATAAATTTAGTTCAAAAAAGTTTTTTTTCTATCAATAAAGTAAAAAAATATACCTAAAATCTTATTTAATAAAATTTCAGGTATATTTTATATTAGTTTTATTTACTATTTTTTATCTATTTTCACTTCTTACTTTTAAAATATATCTTGCTACTTCTACCATTCTATTTATATTTCTTTCAAAGAAGTATTTATAACTTTGGCAAAATCTATTTTCATATGTTCCATCTGCCATTAAATCTTTATGCCTTCTACAACCACCACGACATATTTTAAAATAATCACATGTCTTACATTTATCATTTACTTTTAAAGAAGAGTTTAAGAACTCCTGCTCTTTTTCACTTTTAAAAAGTTCTACAAAACTACTTTCATTTACATTTCCTACTTTATATTCATCTAAAACATAGAAGTCACAAGGATACATGCTACCATCAGATTCTAATACAGCATTCATATTACAATGTCCAACCATATCACAAGCTTCTGGTGCTTCACCTAAAATTATCTTAGTATAATTATCAAAATGTCTTACACTAATTCTCTTTCCAGATAAAATATCGTCAGCCCAAAGATTAAATGTTTCATCTAAAAATTTTCCATAGTCCTCTGCTGTAAGAGTGTAATCCTCTTCTTTAGAACAATTAAAAGCATCTAAACATGGAATAAATTGATAATATCTAAATCCATTATTTTTAAAGAAGTTATATATAAGCTTTCCATTTTGTGCTATTAATTTATTTACTACACACAAAATATTAAACCCTACTCCTGCTTTTGTAAGCATCTTTGTAGCTTTTAACACTCTTGAAAATGTTCCCTCTCCATTGGCATCAATTCTAAAAGTATCATGGATATTTTTATTTCCATCAAGAGAAACACCTATTAAATAGTTATATTTCTTAAAAAGCTCCATCCATTTCTTATCTAATAAAGTTCCATTTGTTTGTAGAGAAAAATTAACTTGTATCTTATTCACATTATATTTTTCTACAAATTCATGGAATTTTTTAAAATACTCTATCCCTGCTACAGTAGGTTCTCCACCTTGAAAGGCAAAATTTGCTGAGTATTCTACATCTTCAAAAACTCTTTTCACCATATTTTCCAAAGTTTCATCATTCATTATTCCAAAGTTTTTTACTTCTCTATTATCTGCAACATCATAATAGAAACAGTATTTACAACGCAGATTACAACTACTTGATGCTGGTTTTATCAATAAATTTAAGTTTCTCATCTCTCCTCCAAAAATATTTTATTTAACTTCATCAATGTTAATATCCTTTAAAATCACTTCATAATTCTTATTCTCAACAATTTCAAAAAATATTTTATTCCTATTATTTATAATCAAATCTATATTTTCACCATAATTTTCTAAAGCTGAAAAGATTCTTTGAAAATTTATTCTATCTATATTGTTAACAATAACATAGCTTCTATCATATCTACTCTTCTCATTTATAACTTCAGCCACTATTCCATTATCTTCAAAAATTTCAAGAATATATAATACCAAATTATATGATAAATTATATTCCTCAGCTATCTCCAATACTGTTGCTGGGTGCAGATCATCTCTATACCTTTTTATCAATTCATATATTATCATCAAAGTAGCACACTCTTTTGATTTAAAACTCATATCCCTCACATTGAAACTATCTAATTTTAACTCTTTATTTTGAAGAAAATATGACAAATGAGCTCCTAAAATTACAAAGAACCACATAATTTTAAGCCAAAAGAAGAATATAAATATCCCTGAAAAACTTCCATATATCTTATTATAAGTTATAATCATAACTTGTAATAAGATAAAAAGATGTTGAAACCCTGCAAAAAAAAGTGTAACAAATATAGCTGAAAAAAATGCTGGGATAAATCTTACATTTGTATTAGGAATCAACATATATAATGCTGTAAAAAATAGTAGCAATGTTAAAATAGGCACTAATTGAATAAGATATGGCGATATATCATATATTCCCTCTAGCTTTTTCCCTAAAATTATCATACTTCCATTAACAGTTAAAATTAATAGTGGAAACAATAAAAAACAAGCTACATAGTCAGTTATCTTTCTCAATATCATTCTTGTTTTAGATACCTGCCATATATCGTTAAATGCTTTCTCTATTATTGAAAACATTGTTATCAATGTCCAACCTAAAAATAAAAAACCTATCCCTGCTAAAACTCCACTTCTTGCATTTTCTAATAGATTTTCAGAGAAAGTAATAAGAAAATTTATCATCTCCTCATTTAATGGTGAATATTTATTTAACTGTTTAATTAGATTTTCTGCAACTCCCAACCAGTTTCCCAAACTAAATAAAATTGCAAAAATAGGGACTAGAGATAGCAAAGTATAAAAGCAAAGAGAGGTTACCCATAAAGCAGAGTTTGCCCTCTTATAATTTTGCAAAGCTCTTTTTACTCCAGAAATAATATTAGACATTTTTCCTTGATTTGAAAGCTCCTTAAAAAAATAATCTGTCTTTTCTTTTATCTCCTTTGCCACTTCTCCTTACCCCTTTCTAATTTTCTACTGTATTAATTCTGTTATTTGCTTCATCTACCTCTGATGTATCTACTTTTTCTGTCATTGTACTAACTTCTTCTGTCTCAATAGATACTTCTGGTGCATTTATATCTCTATAATTTTTTTCAAAGCTATCTTTAGAAATAAAATAAACACTTGATAAATTTAATGGAGAAACTATATAATCCCCAACTCTTACTGCTTCTACTTCTCCATTTGAACTTTTCATATAAAAAGGATTTTCAGATGTTCCAAGTCCCTTTAATACATTTTTATCAACTTGAATTGCTTTTAATTCTTTAAATTTTTCAATCTCTTCTAATCCAACATATTTATATGTTTTAGAATTTTCAATAGGTATAAGTAATCTTTCCATTACATAATATTCTGGTATTATCTCCTTTGAGAAAGCTAAAGATACAGCTCCTATAAAAATAGCACAAACTAATAGTAATTTTTTCATAATCTCCTCCTAAAAAGACATCTCTTCTAATTTTTTTATTCTATCAGCAGTAGCAGGGTGTGTACTAAATAAGTTAGCTAACTTATTTCCTGCTAATGGACTTACTATAAACATGTTTTCTGTTGCTGGTGAAGCATTTGGCATAGGAATTCTTCTACTATAACTTTCAAGTTTTCTTAAAGCATTTGCTAAATATAGAGGGTTTCCACTAACTCTAGCTCCAAACTCATCAGCTTTATACTCTCTTGTTCTTGAGATTGCCATTTGTACAAGCATTGCAGCAATAGGTGCTAAAACTGCTACTAATATCAATGCTAAAGGGTTTGCTCCATCTCTATCATCATCTCGTCTTCCACCACCAAATATAGCTGCCCATCTAGCCATATTTGCTAAAAATGTGATAGCTCCTGCCATTGTAGCTGCAACTGTACTAATCAATATATCTCTATTGTGTACATGTCCTAACTCATGTCCTATTACTCCTGAAAGCTCGTTATCATCAACTATATCCATAAGCCCTCTTGTAACTGCAACTGCTGCATGGCTAGGATTTCTTCCAGTAGCAAAGGCATTTGGTTGAGCTTCATTAATAATATAAACTTTTGGCATAGGAATATCAGCTTCATTAGCTAATCTACTTACTAACTGATAAAGATGTGTATTTTCTGCCACAGGTTGAGCTCCATACATAGATAAAACAATCTTATCACTAAACCAATAAGATATAAAGTTCATCATTCCTGCCATTATAAGTGCCATCAACATTCCTTGACGTCCACCAACAGCATTACCTATAATCATAAGAATAAAAGTCATTATTCCCATTAAGAAAAAAGTTTTTAAAGTTTTCACCTTAACAGCTCCTTTATATTATTTATTTTTACATATTATATTATAACACTTTCCCATAGTAAAGGAATAGATAATTTTTTTCTTATTTCAAATACCATTAAAGAAATATAAAATAAAAAATCAACATGAAAAATAACTTTGATGATTTGAAAATACTTTGAATGATAATATAAAATTATGCTATAATTTACTAAAAGAAACTATAAATTATTAAGCGAGGAAATTATGTATCAAGGTAAAAATATTAAAGGTATAATTGATATTGGAACAAACTCTTGTAGACTTTTCATTGCTGAATTAGAAAATACCAGTGAGGGAAAGAAAATAAAGAGGGAATTAGTAAAAGATGTTGAGATTGTAAAATTAGGAGAGGGAGTTAATAAAACTCATAATCTAAATCCTAATGCTATAAAAAGAACTTTAGATTGTTTAAAAAAATATAAAGAGAAAGCCTCTTCTTATGGTGTAGAAAATATTAGAGCTTTTGCCACTTCAGCTGTAAGAGATGCTGAAAATAGAGATATATTTTTACAAGAAGTTTCAAAGCTTGGGATAAAAATAGAGTGTATCTCTGGAAAAACTGAAGCTACTCTAAATTTTTTAGGAAACTCTCTTGTATTTAAAGATAGAATTTTAGTTGTTGATATTGGTGGTGGAAGTACAGAGTTTACCTTAGGAAAAGATAAATCTATTGATTTTATTCAAAGTATCAATATTGGAGCTGTAAGAGCAACAGAAAAATTCTTTAGCGACAATGATTATTCAGAGGAAAAGCTAGAAAAATGTAAAGCTTGGATAAGAAAAAATCTTGAAATTTTAAAAAATATAAAAGATAGAGATTTTAAGTTAATTGGAGTGGCTGGAACTGCTACTACTCAAATATCTGTTAGAGATAAAATGGAAATATATGATAGTAGCAAAGTACATATGGCAACTTTAACTTTAGATGAACTTAAAGAAAACCTATCACTTTTTCTTTCAAAGAATTTTGAAGAGAGAAAAAACATTATTGGTTTAGAAGAGAAAAGAGCTGATGTTATTATTGCTGGTACACTAATTTTACTTACAATTTTAGAAGAATTAAATCAAGATAAAATAATTATATCTGAATCAGACAATCTTAGTGGAGCTATAACAAGGGAGGAAGAAACAATGAGCGAAAGGTTAGAATGGATAATGGAGGCTTATGAAAGCTTTAGAAAATCTTCTGGTAGAAGATTGATAGCTGGAAATATATTTGACTATTTTATGCAAGACTTTAGAGGAGAAATGGCTGATGCTTATGATATAGCTACTAAAGAGGAGATCAAAGAAGATATTAAAACTTTAGCTGATATTATTTATCAAGAGGAAGATAAGCATAAAAGAGAATTTTTAGTAGAAATTTTAGTTAATTTAGTTAAAATGTTAGGATAATCAGAGGTGAAAAATTGAAAGAAAAACTATATTTAGATAGATGTTCAATTGGTGGTTGAGCAAGCAAAATAGGACCGGAGGTTCTTAGTGATGTTTTATCTACTCTTCCAAGTGTGGAAGATAAAAATCTGATTGTAGGTTTTGATAAGTCTGATGATGCTGCTGTATATAAATTAACTGATGAAATAGCAATGATACAAACATTGGACTTCTTTACTCCTATGGTTGATGATCCATATATTTTCGGACAGATAGCTGCTGCAAACTCTTTAAGTGATGTTTATGCTATGGGAGGAACTCCTAAAACAGCTATGAACATCGTTTGTTTTCCAGAAAAAATGGATATCAATATTTTAGGAGAAGTTTTAAGAGGAGGAGCTGAAAAAGTAGCTGAAGCTGGAGCTGTCTTAAGTGGTGGACACTCTATTCACGATCCAGAGATTAAGTATGGACTTTCTGTAACTGGTATAGCTCATCCTGATAAAATTTTAAAAAATCATGGTTGCCAAAATGGTGATATACTCATCTGTACTAAAAAACTTGGTACTGGTATTGTAACTACTGCATCTAAAGTAGGATTAGCAAGTGAAAATGCCATAAATACATCTATAAAAAATATGACTACTTTAAATAAATATGCTGGAGAGATAATTATCAAATATCCTGTTACTGCTTGTACAGATATTACAGGATTTGGTTTCCTAGGACACGCCTATGAAATGGCATCAAATTCAAATAAAACTTTGATATTTGAAAAAGATTTTATTCCTTTTATTGAAGAGGCTAAGGGGTATGCACAAGATTTTCTTATTACTACTGGAGGACAGAAAAATAGAAATTTTGTAGGTAACAATGTAGATTTTCAAAATGTCCCTCTATGGTTACAAGAGATTCTTTTTGATCCTCAAACTTCAGGAGGACTTCTATTTTCAATCCCTGCTCAATATGTCAGTGATTTGATGAGAGAGTTTTCTTCAGCTAATGTTGATGCTGTAATTATAGGAAGTGTTGTAGAAAAAGAGAAAAAATTTATTATTGTGAGGTAAAAAATGAAAAATGAACTTTTTAGGCAACTGCCAAAAGTTGATATTCTTATGAATAATGCCTTATTAAAAGATCTTAGTCTTAATTTAGATTACAATAGTTTTTATGAAATAGTAACTACTGGAATAGATACTTTTAGAAATAAAATAAAGAACAATGAGATCAATAGTTTTACAGAAGAGGAAATTATATACGAAATCATATTATTAGCTAAAAAAAATGAAGAGAGAAAATTTAAAAATGTTATAAATGGTACTGGAGTTATTTTACACACAAATTTAGGTAGAGCTATTTTTAGTGAAAGAGTAGCTGAAAAACTGAAAAAAATAGTCACTGGTTACTCTAATCTTGAATTTGATCTAGCAACTGGTGGCAGAGGAAGCAGATATCAACTTTTAGAAGAGATTGTCTGCAAGGTTACAGGAGCTGAAGGAGCTATGCTTGTAAATAATAATGCTGCAGCTGTAATTTTATGTTTAAGTGAGTTTGCTAAAAATAAAAAAACTATTGTTTCTAGAGGAGAGTTAGTAGAGATAGGTGGTTCATTTAGAATCCCAGAGATTATGGAGCTGTCAGGAACTATTTTAAAAGAGGTAGGAACTACAAATAAAACAAATATTAGAGATTACGAAAGAGCCATTGAAGAAGATACAGGAGTTCTTTTAAAAGTTCATACCTCTAATTATAAGATAATTGGTTTTACTGATTCAGTAAGTAAAAATGAGATAGCTCAACTTGGAAAAGAAAACAGTATCATTACTATTGATGATATTGGTAGTGGAGTTCTTATTGACTATGAAAAATATGGTTTAAGCAAAGAGCCAACAGTTCAAGAAAGCTTAAAATCTGGTATAGATATAGTTACTTTTAGTGGAGATAAGATGCTAGGTGGAGCTCAATGTGGAATTATTGTAGGAAAAAAAGAGTTAATTGAAAGATTAAAGAAAAATCCTTTCACTCGAGCTTTTAGAGTTGATAAAATGAGCATTACTGTAATGGAAGAGATTTTTAGATATTACTTAGATGAAAAAAAAGCTATAAATGAAATTCCTGTTTTAAAAATGTTAACTGAAAAACCTGAAAAAACTAATATAAGAGCTGAGAAATTAAGAGATCTATTAAAAGAAAAAGGGATTGAAACAAGAGTAATTAAAACAGAAGCTTTAGTTGGTGGTGGAGCTATGCCAGACGAAAAAATTAGAAGTTATGGTGTTGCTTTTAAAAGTGATATTCACTCTTTAGAAGAAAGATTTAGAAAATGTGATATTCCTATAATCGGCAGAACAAAAGAGAATATGTTTATTCTCGATCTAAAAACTATTAGAGAAGAGGAGTTTCAATATATTGTAGAAGAGGCAGAGAAAATAATATTATGAGAGATATTATAATAGGAACTGCTGGACATATTGATCACGGTAAAACTACTCTTGTTGAATTTCTCACAGGAAAAAATACAGATACTCTTCCAGAAGAAAAAAAACGTGGTTTAACTATTGATATAGGTTTTTCTTATCTTCAACTTGGCAACAATAGAGTGGGAATAATTGATGTTCCAGGACATGAAAAATTTATAAAAAATATGGCTGCTGGAACTTCTAGCATAGATTATGTTATTCTTACTATTGCTTGTGATGATGGAATTATGCCACAAACTATTGAACATCTAAATATCGCTTCTATTCTTGGGGTAAAAAATGGAATTGTAGTTCTTACTAAAAGAGATTTAATAGATCAAGAGAGATTAATCAATTTAAAAAAAGAGGTAGCAGAATTTCTCAAAGGTAGTTTTTTAGAAAATTCACAAATTATTGAGGTAAGTTTTAAAGATCCTAGCTCCTTTGAAAATCTAAAAAATATCTTGTCCCAAGAGATTAAAAATATTAAGATAGATTTATATAAAAATAGGAAATTTAGATTGGATATAGATAGAGTTTTCTCTGTTAAAGGGTTTGGAACAGTTGTTACTGGAACATCAAAAAACTCTGCTATAACTCTTGGTGATAGATTGATGCTCTATCCTCAAATGAAAGAAGTAGTTGTAAAGGGAATTGAAAATCATAATAATAAAGTTACAACTCTTGAGGCTGGAAATCGTTGTGCTTTAAACATAAATGGAGTAGATGCAAAAGAGATACATAGAGGTAATATTCTTGCTGAAAAAGATTCTCTTTTTATCTCCGATAGAATAGATTGTAATTTTTTTCTTCTTCCAAATAGTAATTCACTAAAAAATAATCAAAGAATTCACCTAAATATTGGAACTACAGAAGTTATTGGAAGAATTAAAATTTTTGGTAGTGATATTGTCTTACCAAATGAAACTGCCTTTATTCAAATTGAACTTGAAAAACCTTTAGTTTGTAATAAAGGAGATAGAGGTCTAATAAGAAATTTTTCACCAGTTATCACTATTGGTGGAATAGAGATATTAAATCCTCTAGGTAAAAAAGTTAAAAGAAAAGATTGTAACTACTTAGAGAATTTAAAAAGTCTAAATTCCAATAAAAAAGATGAACAGATAGAGAGTATAGTAAAAAATAGCGATGAGTTATTCTTAACTATTGAAAAAATATCTCTACTTTTAGGAGAAAAAATAATTTCACCTTTAAATATAGAAAACATTATAAAAGTAGATGAAAATTATTATATACATGCTGATAATTTAACTACTTTAAAAAATAGAATTTTAGAGGATTTAAAAATATACCATGAAAAAAATAGGTTATCTTTAGGTATAAATATTGCTGAAATAAAAAGCAGATATTTTAAAGATATTTCAAGTAATCTTTATCAAAACTTTCTTAAATTACTAATTGAAGAAAATCTTATAAAGATAGAGAAAAATTTTATATCACTTTTAGAGTTTCAACCTAAATTAAATAAAGAGGAGAAAAAATTAAAAGATCAAATTTTCTCTATTTACAAAATTTTAGGATTTAAACCAGAAAATATAAATAGAGTTGCTGAAAATTTTAGTAACTTAGAGGAATTTAAAACCGTTCATCAATTTATGGCAGATAATAATTTTATTATTTATCTTGGAGAGGAAACATATATATTAAAAGGTTTTTTCTTAGAAGCTAAAAAGATTTTAATATCATATCTGCAAAAAAATCAAAAAATAACTTTAGGAGATTTTTCAAAGCTCTTAAATAGCAATAGAAAAACTTCTCTTTTACTATTAGAGAAATTTGATGAAGAAAAGATCACAAAAAGAATTGATAACTATAGAATATTACTTTCAAAAGGAGATGGTTTTAATGATTAAAGTAAATGCTATTGGACAAACTTGCCCTATCCCTATTATAATGACAAAAAATGCCCTTAAAGAGATTGAAGAGGGGCAAGTAGAGGTTTCTGTTGATAATAAAATTTCATTGGAAAACTTACAAAAAATGTCAAGAGAGATGGGATATGATTATACTGTTGCTGAAACAGGAGATATATTCAAAATAGTAATTAATAAGATAAAAGAAGATTTACAAGAGTTTGATGAAAAGGAAAATACAGTTGTAGTTATAGACTCTCTTTTTATGGGAAAAGGAGATCCTGAACTTGGTAAAATTCTAATGAAAGGATTTATCTATACTCTTTCTGAAATGGAAAATCTACCTAAAACTATTATTTTCTATAATGAGGGAGTTAAATTAGCTATTGAATCTTCTGAAAACTTCAATGATTTAAAAAATCTTGAGGCTTATGGAGTTGAAATTCTTTCTTGTGGTACTTGTGCTAATTTCTATGGTGTAACTGAACAGATAAAAGTAGGAAATATCACAAATATGTATACAATAGTTGAGAGACAACTTAATGCTAAAAGGGTAATAAAACCATGATAAAAAAAGAAGAGTTTTTACTTTTAGCTGCTGACTCAACACACCTTGTTATAAAAAATGAAAAACTATTAAAGGAAGCTGGTGTTGATTGTAGAATAATCCCATTACCTTCACAAATAAAAGCAAGTTGTGGACTCTCTATAAGAGCAGATTTAAAAGATATTGAAAAAATAAAAAAAATACTATATAATAATGAAATGGAACTTTATCTGATAAAAAAATCAGGTTTAAAAAAAGAGATAGAAAAATTATCTTAATGGAAGTGGATGGGAACTGGTGTTTTCAGCAGTCTTCAAAACTGTATGGCGATGAAAATCGTTGGTAGGTTCGATTCCTACACGCTTCCGCCAATAAAGAATTATAAACTTTTTTCTTAACCCCTCACTCTTATTTAATTAAGATAGAGGGGTTTTATTTTTATCTTCTAATTAGCAAAAATTTGAACCCAGTATATTTTTCCATTATTATCAGTCGCTTTTCCTATCCCTATAAATCTATAATCTCTTTCTAAGATATTTTTACGATGTCCTTTAGATTTAAGCCATCTCTCTGTTACAAACTCAGGAGTTTTATGTCCAGAAGCTATATTTTCAGCTGCCTTAGTATAAAAAATTCCCTCTTTTTTTATCAAATTAAAGGTAACTCCAAATTTTTTACTTGTATGTGACATTTTTTTCTCTCTAGCCATATCCTTTGCCTTAACTATTGCAATTTTATTTAAACGATTATCTATTTTTAAAGGTTTCAAATTATTTTTTTCTCTTTCTACATTTACTCCCTTCAATATAATTTTTTGATACTCCTCTAAACTAAAACTTATTGCAAATGATAATATAAATATTAAGACAATAAAAGCTTTTCTTTTCATTTTTCACCTCTCTATTATTCTTTTTTCTATTATAACCTAAATATTCGTTTTTAAAGTCATTTTAGTTTATAAAATTGACTTTTTTTTATAGAAATTATATAATATTTTCAAGATAAATAAATTGGAGAAGGAGATTATATGTATAATTGGGAAGCAGGTGTTCCTAAGTTAGGGGCTACAGTTGAGAGTAACGGAATTAATTTTGCAATATTTGCTAAAAATAAAAAAAAGGTGGTTTTAAATATTTATAAGTCTGGTTCAGATTTACTTCCCAAAGAAAAAATAGTTTTAGACCCATCGATTAATAAAACAGGAGATATTTGGCATGTCTTTTTACAAAACGGATCTGAAGGCACTTTATATACTTGGAAAATTGATGATTACCCTGAAATTTTAGATCCTTATGCACTTTCTTATACTAACAACAAAAACTATTCTAACAGAAAAAGTATAGCTATTAAACTTTCACATGAAAAAGAAAAGCATTTAGAAATTCCTATGCAAGATACAATTATTTATGAAGCTCACATTAAACTATTTACTCAAAATTTTAACTCAATGGTTGAATTTCCTGGAACATACTCTGGATTTTTAGAAAAAATTCCTTATTTAAAAGATTTAGGAGTTACAGCTGTTGAATTTTTACCTGTATATGAATGGGATGATTTTACTGGAAATATAGGTGTTAATAATGGAGCTAAATTAAAAAATATTTGGGGATATAACCCTATTGGTTTTTTTGTTTTAACTAAAAAGTTTTCTAAAAATCAAAAACTTGATTCACATAGTGAGATTGTAGAATTTAAAGAGTTAATAAAAGAACTGCATAAAAATGGGATAGAAGTAATTTTAGATGTTGTTTACAACCATACTGCTGAAGGTGGTAAAGGTGGTAAATTCTATAATTTTAAGGCTATGGATTTGAATACTTTTTATATGTTAGAAAATAGCAATGTACAATTTATGAATTATTCTGGTTGTGGAAATACTATAAATACAAATAATAAAGTTGTTAAAGATATGATAGTATCTTCTTTAAGATACTGGTATTTAGAAATGGGAGTAGATGGTTTTAGATTTGATTTGGCATCTATTCTAGGTAGAAATGAAGAGGGACATTGGCTTGGAGAAAACTCTCTATTAAATGAATTAGTACAAGATCCTATTTTATCTCATTGTAAATTAATTTCTGAAAGTTGGGACTTAGGTGGATACTATGTTGGAGATATGCCAGCTGGTTGGAGTGAATGGAATGGTAAATATAGAGATGTTGTAAGAAAGTTTATTAAAGGGGAATTTGGTCAAGTTACTGAACTTTTAAAAAGAATTTTTGGAAGTCCAGATATATTTAAAAGAAATGATAGAACCCCTTATAGCAATATAAACTTTATAACTTGTCATGATGGTTTTACTATGTGGGATCTTGTTAGCTATAACAATAAACATAATTTAAACAATGGTGAAAATAATCAAGATGGAGAAAACCACAATAACTCATACAATAATGGTGCTGAAGGTGAAACTGAAGATAAAAATATTAATGCTATTAGAAAACAACAATTAAAAAATATGTTGCTAATTCTCTTTATCTCTCAAGGTGTTCCTATGATCTTAATGGGAGATGAAATGGGTAGAACACAACTTGGAAATAATAATGCTTATTGCCAAAATAATCGTTCTACTTGGGTAGATTGGGAAAGAGGAAAAGAGTTTAACGATATTACAGAATTTACTAAAAATATGATAAAATTCAGAAAAAAATATAACATATTTAGAAATAGAGATTATCTTGAGTTAGAAGATAATAAAAATAAAGGAGTAGGAATTCATGGAGTAAAACTTAATTGTCCTGACTTTTCTTACTATTCTTTAAGTATTGCCTTTTCTTTATATGATTCAAATAGTAATACTACATTCTATATTATTTTAAACTCTTATCATGGGGAATTAAACTTTGAATTACCTAAGTTAGATGGTAAAAAATGGCATCTTTTCGTTGATACCTCTAAAGATGATAGTGAAAATTTCTTAGAAGATGGAAAATTAATTTCAGATGCTTTTTATAAAGCAGCTCCTAAATCTTCAGTAATTTTAATAAGTAAATAATTTAAAAGAGACTATTCTAAATAATTTAGTTTAGTCTCTTTTTTATAAAATTATTTTTTTATATGAGGACTAAATCCCTTATATGCAATAAAAATTAAAAATAATATAACAATTGCCCAATTCCATATTTCATAATTACTTTTAAAATATATATTTGACTCTCCTATATTTTCAAATTTATCTGGATCAAATTGCATTTTATAATAAGAAGTTATACTTTTTAAATTTAAAAGATAGTATACTGGTATATCTTTCTTTAAAAACAATCCTACTAATCCATTTTTCATATTAGTATTTTTATCTAACAAGATCTTTTCATTTGTTATAATATCCACACTTCCACCAAGAGATAGGAGATTTCCACCAATATTAATAAATGCTTTTATCTTATTTTCTCCTTTTTCTTTGTAATAATTATATCTTTTATCTAAATTTTTTTTCAACTCCTCTTCATAAATAAAATCTAAACCATATAAATTATTCCTATATTTTAAGTTTTCAATTATATCATCATCAAATTCTCTACCAATATCTCCAACTCCACCTAATGACCAAGCTTGAGTTTTATTCACTATAATATTTTTTGAATAGAGATAATTTTCCATATCTAAATAATTAAACTCTTCAATATTTCCTCCGTAAGTAGAAGCTCCAATAGAGGTTATAATCACTGTTTTTAATTCTAATGTATCAGCTGCACTAATAAAAGCTAAATTTAAAGCTGGAAATGAACTTGATAAATTAGCTGCTATTACATCTCCTTTTTTCAAACCATTTTCTTTAAATAATTTTACTAAAAGAGCTGCAAAATCTGGATCACAACTTGTTCTCTTACTTTCTAAACTTCCTAAAGTAGTTGTTAAACTACTCCATTCTAAGCCTATCAATCCTGTTTCATTTTTATCTAACTCTTTGTCAATAGGGATATTTCTACGAAGACGTTCGGCTTTTATCTCCTCTGACATATATTTCATCTTTTTAGCAGCACTTACCATCTCATTATAATACTCTGTTTTTATTTTTATCCCTTTAGGTTTTAAATTGTATTGAATAAAAATAAATAAAACAGCTAAAATTAATAGAATAATAGTATCTTTCTTCTTATTCATGATAAACCACCTGTGCTATAAAAAAGTTCTATGATAGATTTTATAAAAATAGAAAGAATCAAAAGAGAAGAGATAGTTCTTATCATTCCATGTCTATCTATCTCTTGGGCAATAATTCCTGGAATTATAACACCTATAATACTTCCTCCTAGGATAAAAAGCTCATATTCATTTACAATATAAATATTAAAATATTTTAAAACTACCCTTATAATAAAACTTATCATTATATATAGAGCAAATTTTCTTCTTCCATAGACTATAGCATGGTTTGAAATAAATTTAACAATTAAAAATGTCAAAATACCTGCTAAAATAGTTATGACTACCCTTTGAGGATTATCTAAATAAAATGCTATATAAGCTGGTACAATCAATCCTCCTGGAGAAATTTCAGTTATTTCATAAAAGATTATGCTTAAAATTATCCCTAGTATTATCACTTCATTAACCATCTACAACCTCTCCCATCTCTTCAAAATAATCTACTATTTTTTTCCCATTTCCACAGATGTTTCCTACAGCTAAAATCAATATATCTTTTTCAATACTATCAAAATCACTTGCATTTCCAACTATTTCTATTTTTTCTTTAGCTATTTTCTCTTTAAGTAAATACTTTTTGAAAAGTTCCCTATTCTCTCCAGAAATTAGTATTTTATCAAATTTTTTATCAATCTTTTTTACAAAACTTATATATTGTTCCCATCTACTCACTCTATCTCCACGATTATTTACTAAGAGATATCTTTTATTATTCCAATAATCCTTTTTTGAAAGTCTATCTATTATTATCTCTGTAGAATTAGGATCATTGGCTGCCATTGCATTGATAAAATAAATCTTATTTTCTCTATTTTTATAAAGTAAAACTTTTAATACTCCTGGATCTCTATGGTAGTTTTTCATGCCTTCTAAAGCTTTTTTTTCATCTATTCCTATATATTTACACACCTCTAAAGCTAAAGCAACATTACTTGGAAAATCTATCTCCCAATACTCCTCTTTTTCCTCTCTATTAATAAAAACTTTTGAATTTTTTTTAATAGCTTCTCTCTTAAAAAAATCAAAATACTTTTCATCACTTGTAAAGATTGCACCATTAGTTGGAATAGTATTAGCTAAAGAACTAGCTATCTCATCTAAACTCTTTCCCATCTCATCTAAATGATCCTCTCTAACATTGGTAATAATATTAATATCTGCATGAAGTATTTTATTTTCACATATATATTGATACTCAGGTTTTACAGCCATACACTCTGTTATCAATACCTCTGCTCCCTCTCTATACGCCCAATTTATAGTTTTTATCTGTTCTTTGATATTTGCCTTTCCCTTTCTATTTATCTCTCTTTCAACATTAAAAGTGTCTATTATTCTAGGAGAAGTCCCTGTTATTTTAGTAAAAACTTTATACCCTCCAGCTCTTACACCTGCATCTATTAAACGGGAAACAGTTGATTTACCTCTAATTCCATTTACATGAATTAAGTATTTAAATGTTTCTCTTTGACACTCTGATCTTCTCTTTTCAAAAAATAGATAAAATATACAAAATAGACATAGTATAATAATTATTATTTCCATAGGCTTACTCCATTTCAAAATATTTCAATGTTTTGTTAAAAACAGATTTACACTTTTCCTTTCTTTTTATTATATCATCTTCTTTAGAAACTTCTATTGTTATTACAGGAATATTTAATCTTTTAGATATCTCTCTATTTAAGCTTCCTTTTGGTGCATCTGTCAATGGGACAAACCCAATATCTATCAATTCAAAAATAAGCTCACTATATTTTTCGCTACTCTCTTCTTGAAATATTATCGTATTTCCAATATAAAATCTTGGATCTTTACTCTCATCATAATTATAATAGGATTCATGAAAGTCTAAAATTATATTTGGTTTATATCTTTCTATCACACTTATTATTTCATAAGTGATTTTAGAAGTTTTTTCATCTTTTGGATAAAAAAAAGCTCTGTTCAAATCTTCCATGTAATATTCTGTTCTATTGCCATTTTTTACAGCTTCTCTATTAGCTCTAGGGAGCAAAACTAAACTTCCATTTGATAATCTTATATCATTTAACTCATCTGTTAGTTCAATACCAGAGATTTCATCTCCATGTATCCCTCCTACAACCATTATAGTAGGTTTTCCCTCTCCTAACAAATAATATTCAATCTCTGAAAGTTCAATTTTTTTAGAAGCAAAGCAATTTATAGAAATACACATCAATAAGAACAAAGCTTTTTTCATAATTTTCTCCATAAGAAAAATTTTTATTATTTAACTTCTTTTAAATAGAATCCAATTCCATTTTCTAATAAGTCAGCATAGCTAGGAATTCCTTCCATAACAATCTCTTTTTCAGGTTCGTTTTCCCCCATTACTAGAACAAGTTGAGAAATTCCAGTTAAATGTCTTCCAACTCTCTCTTCTAATGGATGTCCATTTTCATCATATGGGACAAATAATCTTCCTAGTTTTTGAGCTTCAACATATCTTGGGTCTTTTCCTGTCAATACTAAAGCCTCATCTGTTCTTCCACGAAGTCTTCCTTGAGCAGCATTAGCAGATTCCATAAGTACTGCATAAGTATTTGTATAATCTCCAAGCTCTCTATGAGTAAGTCCTCTTAATGATACTGGTGATGGCTCTAATCCTATTTGAATATCTTCAAATTCCATATTCATAACTACTTGAGAAGCAATAGGCATAGCTCTCTCATGTGATACAATAGCATTAATTACTGGATATTCCGGTGAAGCTTCATGAAGGTCAATTGTCATATTAATATCATTTTTTCTTATCATTTCAGTAATAGCATAAGCCATTTTTTCTGTATAAGTTCCATCTGGTCTTCCTGGATATGCTCTATTTATATTTCTTGTTTCATTTCCAGAAAGTTGTTGTCCTGAAGCAGCATGGATATATACATCTGGATCTGGCCATTGATCTAGTGGGTTAGTAGCTCTCGATCCATATCTAAACCATCTTTCTCCAAAAGGAGTCTTTATCGTAAATCTTTGTGGTGATCCTTCTTGTGGGTCATTATGAGTCAATCCACTTCCATTAGTTCTTGGAAGTACATATACAGTTCCTTTATCAACCTTTAGATTTTCCACCATAAGAATAGCAGACATATATCCAGAAGGTTCATTTCCATGAGTTCCTCCTAAAACTAAAACACTTCCTCCAGGTTCCTTTCCTTGAAATACATAAACTTCACTATCTCCCCTAGTTCCTTTTAAATCTGGAAGATAATCACTTAACCTTTGAATTGAAGTTACTCCCTCACCTTTTACAATAGGTTCAGGTTCTCTCATTTTTAAAAATTCCTTTCCTGCTACAAATGATATAGCTAGAGAAAGAAAAATCATTGCAATTCCTGTTTTTTTATTTCCTTTCATTTTCTTTCCCCCTTATTTTATCATTAATATTCTCAATAACAAAGGAATAATTACCAACGCTGCATTCAATTGTTTCATTAAATCTTTTTCTTCTAAAAGATTTAAAACAACCATTATTAACACATATAATACTAAAGCTAAATATATATACATCATCATCATCTTTTATCACCTCATTCTAATATATAATAGATCCTAATTGATTAGAGAACATAATCATAATTATAGAATATACAATAATTACAATAGCAGGGACAAGTGATTTCTTCAATACTGGTGTATAGTCCTTCATTCCTACAACTTGAGCAGCAAATATTCCAGCTAAAGCTGTCGGTGGCATTAAATCTCCAAGTGAAGCTATAAAAGATATAGCTGAACCTGTAATGATTTGGTTTTGTGACAAGAATACCATAAGGAATGGAACTCCAAGAACTGAAGCTGCACCAAATGATGATACTGCACCAAATAATGGAATTGTTATTGCCATAGCTATATATATTAACGATTGAGGTAAACTTAAACTATTTACAACGATATATCCTCTAACTCCTGTAAGAGTCATAACTTGAATAAACATTCCAACTCCCATTAATATTCCCATTACTGGAAGAGTTTGATTAACTGCTTCTTTAGATACTTTAAAGAAGTTTATTTTCTTTCCACAGAACATTCCAATAACTGCACTAATTATAAATATAAGGGGCATTCCTAATCCAAATATACTAGGAGCTACCTTGTCCATTGTCATTAAGAAAATTGCAACAATTACAGGAATATAAAGTTTTATTCCATATTGATCTATTGCTGTAAAGTCAATCTCTTTTTTGATCTCATCATAATCAATATTTTTTACATGTTTTAATCCTAAGTATAGAACTGAAAAAATAGCAACTGGTACTGTCAATAAAAGTAATGGAATTGTAAATCCTACATAAGGCATGTCAATTCCTCCACCAATTATCATCGCAGGTACGTTTACTGGAGGAGCTATCATACCAAAAAGTCCTCCAAGAGCTATAATAGTAGCTGTTTCTACCATAGGTATTCCAATTAACATAAATATTGGTGCAACTATACTTCCAGCTGTAAGTACAGAAGCTGTTGATGATCCTGTTATCATTCCTGGGAACATTGAAATAAACATCAATAGTATTAAAAGAAGCCAAGGAGTTTTATGGAATTTTTTTAGAATAGAAGCACTCAATGCATTAAGTGTTCCTATCTCTTGTATAACCTTCATAAATACCATAGCTGTTGCTATTACAAGTATTGTATCTATATATCCAAAAGTTCCCTCTACTAAATGTCTAATAGGAATTCCTTTTCCTGCTATTATAGTTGCTGTTATTGATGATAAAACCATAGCTATACTTACTGGTAACTTCAATGCAAAACAAGCTATTGCAAAGACAGCTACCATAGCTATAAATAATATAAGTTCAAGTGACATAATTTTCTTCCCCTCCTTTAAATAATAGGGCTGTTAATAACAGCCCCACTAATAAAATTATTCAAATGCTTTTGTTAAAGGTTCAACTGCATTAGTAATTTTTGGAATAGTATCCATAGGAATATTTTTTTCCTCTGCTATCTTAGTGAAAGCACCATCTTTATTTCCCTCTTCAACTACAATTAGATAATCAGCATATGGAGCTGCTGCATTTACAAATTTATCTGATAACTCTCCTCTTCTTGCTGCTCCACCAATATGCATTCCTATAATTTTTATACCTTTTTCTTTAGCACCTTTTATAAGAGCTTCTGTTCTCTCTAATTCATCTTCAACTTTTATTCCTGCTGCTCCAAGTCCTTTAGAACTTCCTCCTATTGCTAAAATAAGTGTTTTTTCATCTTTTAATCCCTCTTTAGTAACTGATTTATCAAAATTTGCATCTATTTTAGCTTTTTTCAATAGAGCTTTTACCATTTGAACATCTGCACTTTGCCCTATTGATGTAAGTGTAATTGGTTTTTCAAAATCTGCTGCCATTGCAGCTGCTGCTGTTAATAAAAATGTTGTTATTGCTAATAATTTTTTCATTGTAACTTCCTCCTGTATTTTAAATTAAATTTATTATTTTTAGAATCCTAAAGCTTTTCCATCTCTTCTTGGATCTGCTCCACCTTCTAATGTACCATCTTCTTTATACATTACACCTTGAACTGATCCCATTCCTCTATCCCAATCAGATGTAACATTTACTTTATGTCCCATTTCTTGTAATTTTTTAACTGTTTCATCTGAAACTCTTGTTTCAACATTGATAGTATCAGAAGTGTTATCATATAATCTAGGAGCATCAATAGCTTCTTGCATTCCCATATTATGATCTATAACTCTACTTATTACTTGAGATACAGTACTTATAATTTTTGTTGCCCCTGGTGATCCTAATACCATAAATGGTTTACCATCTTTTAATACAATAGTTGGTGACATTGAGCTTAATGGAGTTTTTCCTGGTGCTACTGAGTTTGGATGTCCTGCTCCTGTTACAAAGTCATCCATTTCATTATTTAAAACAAATCCATATCCATCTGCTACTACACTATTTCCAAATAGTCCATTTACAGTTTTTGTAATTGCAACCATATTTCCTTCACTATCTGCTATTGAATAGTGAGTAGTATCTTCTGATTCATATTGCCAAGGATCATGTGCAATACTAGGTTTTGCTTTATTCATATCTATATATTTAGCAATTTCTTTAGCATAAGCTTTAGATGTAAATCCTTTCATTGGAACAGGAATGTAATCACTATCTCCCATATATTTAGCTCTATCAGCATAAGCTAATTTATAAGCTTCTGAGAATAAATGTAAATATTCTGGTGAGTTAACATCTAATTCCCCAACATTGAAATTTTCAAGAATATTAAGTATCTCTATAACTATTGCCCCTCCTGAACTTGGTGAAGGTGATGAAATTATTTCATATCCTCTATATGTTCCAGATACAGGTTTTCTTATAATTGGTTGATAGTTTGCTAAATCTTCTAAAGTAAATAATCCATCATATTTATTTAATGAATTTACTATAGCTTCTGCTACCTCTCCTTTATAGAAACCATCTCTTCCCTTTTCAATTATAATTTCAAGAGTTTTTGCCATATCTTCATTGACAAATTTATCTCCAACTTCATATGGAAATCCATCTTCAGTTAAGAATACTTTTCCTGTTTCAGGATATTTTTCCATCATATCAAATTGGTTTTTCATATCAGCTGATAAAGTAGGTGTAACTATAAATCCATTTTTTGCAAGATTTACAGCTGGTCTCATTACCTCTTCTCTTGACATTGTTCCATATTTTTCAAGTGCATAAAGTAATCCCGCTACCTCCCCAGGTATACCTGCTGCTTTTCCACCTTCAACTTTTTTATTTCCTATAACTTTTCCATCTTTATCAGTTTTCCACATTTCTGGAGTTGCATTTTTAGGAGCTCTTTCTCTAAAGTCAATAAAGATTGTTTCTCCTGTTTTAGCTATTCTAATCATCATGAATCCTCCTCCTCCAAGTCCTGAAGAGTTAGGTTCACAAACACTTAAAGCAAATCCTGATGCAACTGCTGCATCTATAGCATTTCCACCTTTTCTTAAAATTTCTCTACCTATTTTACTAGCTTCAAATTTTCCAGTAGAAACAACCCCTACTTTTCCAATTCCTCCACGATCTCCTCTTATCATTTCACCTTTTTCATCATAAGGTTTCCAATCTTCAATTTGTTGAGAAGCTGAAACTCCATTTGAAACTTTATTTGCTTGAACAGTACTACAAGCTGTCAATGATAGTGCTAATGTAGCTATTACACTGGCAAAAAATAATCTTTTTTTCATGCTTTTCATACTTTCCTCCCAATTTGCTTTATTTGATCATCTGCCTCTAATAACTAGAAGCAGATGTTAATCACATAATTAGAATGATGCTGCCTGTCCATCTCTTCTTGGGTCTGCTCCACCATGAAGAGTCTTTGTATCATAATCCATTAATATACCTTGAACTCCTCCAAAGTAGTTATCATAACTTCCTCTCATATTTATTTCATGTCCCATTTCTTTTAATTTGTTATAAGATTCATGAGATACTCTTCCTTCAAGATTTAAACTTCCTGATTGGAATTGAGCTATTCTAGGAGCACTGATAGCTTCTTGCATAGACATTCCATGGTCTATTACATTACTTATTGTAAGAGCAACTGCTGGTATAATTCTTGTAGCACCTGGTGATCCAACTGTCATAAATGGTCTATTATCTGGATCTAGTACTAATGTTGGTGACATACTGCTAAGTGGTCTCTTTCCACCTTCAATAGAGTTTTTCATATTTTTTTGAGGTACAAAGTCATCCATTTCATTGTTCATCATAATTCCTGTTCCTGGAACTAAAACACCTGATCCAAAGAAATAGTTAATTGTTTGAGTAACTGCAACCATATTTCCTTCTTTATCCATTACAGAGAAGTGAGTCGTACTTCCACTTTCATATTTGCTAGGATCCCCAACTTTAATATCTTTTCCTGCCTTTTCAAGATCTATTTTCTTAACTAGATCTTTAGCATACTCTTTTGAAGTAAGTCCTTTTAATGGAACTTTTACATAAGCTGTATCTCCCATATATTCAGCTCTATCAGCAAATACTTGTTTCATGCTTTCTGCCCATACATGCCAACTTTCAGGAGTATTATCTCCTAATGATTTAAGATCATAGTTTTCCATCATATTTAAAAGTTGTACTATGTGAGTTCCACCTGAACTTGCTGGTGGACAAGAGATAATAGTATATCCTCTATATGTTCCTTCCACTGGTTCTCTCTCTTCTATAGAATAATTTTTAATATCTTCAGCAGTCATAAGTCCACCTTGTTTTTGAACTTCTGCTGCAATTTTATTAGCTATTTCTCCTTCATAGAATCCTTTTTTTCCTTCTTTAGCTATTTTTTTAAGAGTTTTAGCTAAATCTTTATTAACAAGTTTATCTCCAGCTTCATAAGGAAGTCCATCTTTTAAATAAACTTCTCCTGCTGCCTCAAATTTTGCTAATTTTTCATAGTTATCTTGAATTATTGTTTCTAAGTTTTTAGATACTGTTATTCCTTCTTCAGCATATTTTATAGCTGGAGCCATAACATCTGCTCTTTTCATTGTTCCATATTTTTCAAGTGCTGTAAGAAGTCCTGCTACAGTTCCTGGAACACCTGAAGCTTTTCCTCCTTCAACAATCTCATTATTTACTACTTTTCCATTTTCATCTAATACAAACATATCTGGAGTAGCTTTAGAAGGTGCTTTTTCTCTATAATCTATTACTACTGTCTTACCAGTTTTAGCCATTCTGATAAGCATAAACCCTCCTCCTCCAATTCCTGAAGCATTAGGTTCAAATACACTGATAGCAAAAGCTGTAGCTACAGCTGCATCCACAGCATTACCACCTTTTTTCATTATCTCTACTCCAATTTTTGAAGCTTCTGGACTAGCTGCTGCTACTACTCCATTTTTTCCATCTGCCCATCTTCCATAAAGATTCTCTGGTGTAGCTGCATGAGAAAATGTAAAAATACTAGTAAACAATGTCATAACTATTGTTCCTGATTTAATCATATTTTTTAATACCATCATATCCCCTCCATTTTTATGTTTTATTTTAGTTAATAAAAGTTTATTTTCTTATTATATATTATATTTTAATACTGTAAAAAGTAAAGTTTATACTCTTATTTATCTTTTTTCTTTTTTTTCTCTTTTTTCTCTTTTTCCTTTCTGCTATTTTTTTACTATAAAATTCAATAAAAATGTGGTATTATTAAGTTAAAATAATAATTTCTAAACATATATATTATTATTTTTATAAATATAAAAAACAATTAAAAATATAAAAATAATAAATTTTATTATACTTTTAAAAATTTTTATCATATATTAAAATAATACTTGAGGGGATAAAATGCAAACTATAGAAAATAATATTCAATATAAAATTCATAAAACTGAACTAATATTAGGTATATCTATGGTAATAATCAGTATTATCATTCCTAATTTCCTGTTGTATAAAAATTTTGCAATTTATGAATATATTGAAAAAGCTATTGATTTATGGGATAAAGAATTTTTATTATATGCTGCTTTTAGAATAATTTTACAAAATACTCTTCAAGTATTTCCTATATTTTTTTCAGTTTTTCTTTTAATGGATTCTATAGAAATAAAAATTAAGCAGAAACCAAATATGTATTTAAAAATCTTTTTTGGTCTGCTTTTAATTCAAGCAATCTATTTTATCATATATAAAATATACTTTGATATGGATTATTATTTTGGAAAAGTTGCAATACTTGAAATGACATATTTAGCTTTTCATTCTAATCAAAAATTTAAAAAGATTAATCTTTTTAAAAGAAATTTTATTCTACTTTTAGTTTTTATTGGTATACAGTTTCTAGATATTACACAATATTTTTCTGTGCTTGACTATAAAAATACAGGAGAATTATTCTTAGATTTAAAATCAGTAGCTCTTCTTATGGAGGCTGAAAAAATACTTAATTTAATAGGAATCTTATTTTTTGTTCTTTTCTTTATTTTTTCTATCTCTTTACTTTTAATATTTTTTGATCACGAAAGAGAAAAAGAGATATATGAAAACGAAAAAAATATATCTAAAACAATGTCAGAATTAAAAATTCAAGAAATAGAAAATCGTTATTTTAAAGAGATTCAATATCTAGTACATGATTTAAAAACTCCACTTTTCTCAATAGGCACACTTATTGAAATATTAGAGATGCAGGAAGAAAATGAGAAAAAAATAGATTATTATAGGAGAATTGAAAAATCTCTAGAGAGATGTAATATAATGGTATCAGAGATTCTACGAGATACTAGAAAAAATCCTATAGATATAAATAAAGTTTTTACTTTTATACTTTCATATCTCTCTACTCATAAGTGTATAGAGTGTATTGAATATAAAAGCTACTGTATTGAAAAAAAAGTTAGAGTTAATAAAATTGTTTTTTCAAGAGCAATTACAAATATTATCATTAACTCCTATGAAGCATCTGCAAGTAGAATTTTTTTAACTATAAAAGATTATAATAAATTTCTTTTAATTAAAATAGAGGATAATGGTAGAGGAATGAATAATGAAGAGTTAAAAAATGCTTTTAATAAAGGATTCTCTAAAAAAAATTCAAGTGGAATGGGACTTAACTTTGTAAGAGCTGTAATGGAGGAACATAATTGTAAAATATATATAAAAAATAGAAAAACTGGTGGAGTAGGAGTTTACATCGTTATGAGAGGGGAGAAGTAAAAATGAAAAATAAAATTTTAATAATAGATGATTCTAAAGATATTCTTTTTGCTATTTCAGAATTTTTTCTAATGAAAGATTGGGAAGTATACACAGCTCCAGCTATGGATGAAGCGCTTAAAATTGTAAGCACAAAAAAATTAGATATAATAATTATTGATTATCACATGCCTTATATAAATGGCATTATGGGAGTAAAACTTATTAGACAGATAGATGAAAATGTTCCTATCATAGCTTTAACAATAGAAGGTATGGAAAACATAGCTGAAGAGTTTTTTTTAGCTGGTGCAGATGATTTTGCTATAAAGCCAATTAAAGTCCTTGATCTCTATTCTAGAGTAAAAGTTCATATGAGTAAACAAAACACCTTATTATCTAAAAAAGAAAATATTAAAAATGAGGAGTTTCGTGAATATCAAAAGGGGATAAATAACAATACTATTTCTTTAATTGAAGAGAAAATGAAAAAATTAAAAGAATATGTTACTATAGAAACTATTTCAGAAATAACAGGATTATCAACTCAAACTATCAATAAATATATGAATTATTTAATTAAAATAGGGATGATAGATTTGAAAATAGTTTATGGAAAAGTTGGAAGACCTAGAAATGAATATCTATGGCTAAAAAAATAATACCTTAATATTTTTATTTTTCAAAACTAAATTTAGCCCAAAACAGGAGAGTTTATTTATAATTCTCCTTTTTTATATAAATGTAACTACTCACCTATTACATATAAAATATATAAAAATCAAAATTTTATCCCAATATCAACTAAAGCCGTAATTCACTAGAGAATATTAGAATCCCTCAGCGAAATGAAGTTAAGAAAATGCAACGTGTTTGAGACGAAGTCGAGTTTTGCATTTTCAACGTAATAAGCTTAGGGATTCTTTATTCTTTAGTATGAAGGTTAGTTGATATTAAAAATATAAGTTTTGAAAATTAATCTTTAAAAGATAACCTAGTATTATAAAAATTGAACTTTGAACTAGATAATCTTTTGTAGACTTTACACAACTGAGTAGATACATATAAATTTTATATAAAAACTTAGTTGTATATTTTTCTCCAAATAAAAAAACTGAGTAAATAATTAAATCTACCCAGTTTTAAGCAACTTAAATTCTTTTTCTTAACATATCTAATTCATTTAGCTCTTCATCTAACTTAATTTTTACAAATGAATTTGGATTTGCAGCTTCTACCTTTTCAACTTCCTTATCTCTATTCATAAGAGTCATCTCTGGTAAAGTTATCTCTCTAACATTTATTCCAGGACTAACTACTTCAAGTTTTTCTCCAACAAGAAGTCTATTTCTAATAGCTAAAATATACTCATTATTTGGAAGTTTTTTCTCTACTTTAGCAACTAATTGATGTGATTGGCTATAAGAGTTTCTATCATTATAGTTTTGTCCATCTACTCCTGGTCTTCCCATATAGAATCCATTTGTATATGATCTATGTGAAACTGATTCTAGCTCCTCTAACCACTTAGGATTATATTTATAATTTCCTGAATAGTAGCTATCAATAGCATCTCTATATACTTTTACACAGTTAGCAACATAGTAAATACCTTTCATTCTTCCTTCTATTTTTAAAGAATCTACTCCGATATCTAAAATCTTATCAATAAACTCTATTGTACATAGATCTTTTGAGTTGAAAATATATGTTCCATGATCATCTTCAAATACAGGCATATACTCTCCAGGTCTAGTTTCCTCTACTAAAGAGTATTTCCATCTACAAGATTGAGCACAATCTCCTCTATTTGCATCTCTTCCAGTCATATAGTTACTCAATAGACATCTTCCTGAAATTGACATGCACATAGCACCATGGATAAATACTTCTAATTCAATATCAGGAACTTTAGCTCTTATCTCTGCTATATTTTCTAAAGAGATCTCTCTAGCTAGTACAACTCTCTTTGCTCCTAGATCTTTCCACATTTTTACTGAACGCCAGTTTGTATTACTTGCTTGTGTACTTACACTTATACGAAGATTTGTATTCTCTTTAACTATTTGGAATACTCCTAAGTCAGCAACTATTACTCCATCTACTCCAATTTTTTCTAAGAATTTAACATAGTCTGGTAATAATTCTAACTCATTGTTGTGAGGAATTATATTTAAAGTTACATAAACTTTCTTTCCTAAATTGTGTGCATAATTTACTGCCTCTATTAACTCTTCATCTGAGAAGTTACTACTTCCAGCTCTCAGATTGAACATTTTTCCACCTAAAAATACTGCATCAGCTCCATAGTGTATTGCCATTTTAAACTTTTCCATATTTCCAACTGGAGCTAATAATTCAACTTTTTTCACTTTACCATTCCTTTCTTAATATTAATCAATTTTATTTGTATAATTTTCAAATTTTGTAAGCTCATGGAAGAATCTCAATTTAACTGTTCCTGTAGGTCCATTTCTATGCTTACCTATAATTACCTCTGTAATTCCTTTTTCCTCTGTTTCTTCATTGTAATAATCATCTCTATATAAAAACATTACCATGTCAGCATCTTGCTCTATTGCTCCAGATTCTCTTAAATCTGATAGCATAGGTCTTCTATCAGCTCTCTGTTCAGTAGCACGAGACAATTGAGATAGTGCAATTATTGGTACATCTAATTCCCTTGCTATTCCCTTTAATGATCTTGAAATATCTGAGATCTCTTGCTGTCTATTCTCATTTTTTCCACTGCTTCCCTTGATAAGTTGAAGATAATCTATTAAAATCATATCTAACTTACCTGCTGCTTTTAACCTTCTAGCATAAGCTCTTATTTCCAATACTCCAACATTAGGGGTATCTGCAATATTTATCTCAGTTTGTGCTAATCTTCCACTGGCAATTCCCAATCTTCCCCAATCTTCTGGAGCTAAGAAACCTGTTTTTATTTTTTGAAGTCCTATACCTGCTTCCACTGCTAAAAGTCTTTGTAACAACTGAGAACTAGACATCTCCAAACTAAAAAGTAAAACTGCTTTGTTACTTTTTACAGCAGCATTAAGAGCTAAGTTCAGTGCAAAGGCTGTCTTTCCCATTGCTGGTCTTGCTGCTAATATTATCAAATCTGAAGGTTGAAATCCACTTGTCATCTGATCAAAATCTGCAAAACCTGAAGATATACCAATAGTTGTTCCCTTATTAGCATACACTTTTTCAAGTCTTAAAAACTCTTCAGCCATTGCATCTCTTATCTTTACAATATCTTTTGAATCATTATTCTCAGAGATCTTAAAGATCATTCCCTCTGCTCTATCTAAAATAGTTTCAACTTCATCATACCCTTCATATGCCATCTCAACTATCTTAGTTCCAACATCTCCCAATCTTCTTAAAGTAGCTTTCTCTTTTATTATTTTAGCATAGGCTACTATATTTGCAGCAGTAGGAACTTCTTCAATAATGTCATAAAACACCTGATCTCCACCAATCTCTTCAAATTTTTCCTCTTTTTTTAATTGGTTCATTACTACTATAGGGTCGATTTTTTCCCCTGAATTATATATCTCTCTCATAGCTTCATATATTAATCTATGAGCATTTTTGTAGAAATCATTAGGAGAAAGTATCTCTATTATATCTGCAAAGGCATCTTCTTTTAAAAAGATTCCTCCTAGAACGGCTCTCTCAGCTTCGATACTACTGGGAATTTTCCTCAAATTTTCAATTTCCTGCATTTTTTTCTCCTTATTTTTAAACTACTATAGAGATTTTGCAACAATTTTTACTTCTGCTTTTACTTCAGTATGAAGTTTAACAACTGCTACATGTTCTCCTAAACTTTTAATATTACACTCAATTTTTTTTCTGTCTATCTCTACTCCAAATGTTTGTTTTATAGCTGCAGATACCTCTTTATTTGTAATTGCTCCAAATAGTTTTCCATTATCTCCAGTTTTTACACCAATTTCTACTTTTTTAGCTTCTAAAACTTTTTTTAGTTCAAGAGATTTAACTTTTTCCTCTTGTAATTTTTTCTCTTCTCTTTTCTTTTGATTTTCTATTTTCTTTAATTCTTCAGGAGTTGCTATAATTCCCTTTTTATTTTTTATAATAAAGTTGTGAGCATATCCATCAGATACAGTTATAAGATCTCCTTTTCTCCCTTGTCCTGCTACATCTTGTGTTAATATAACTTGTATTTTTGCCATTTAATTTCCTCCAGTTCATATTTTTTTGTTTTTGATTAACAGCTCAGGCATAAAACTAATAGATACACCTATAATTAAAGCTGCTATATTACTATATAATAATATATAAATTGCTAAAATAGCACTTACATACTTCATTTTACTATACTTATTTAATAAATTGAATACTACTGCTGCTCCATATAGAGAAAAAATTCCTAATCCTATCTCTGAAATCTCTTGTAAATAATGATTATTAATGCTTGTAAGATTCAGGATAAAAAATGGAATAATATAGATTAGTAACCATTCAAATGATAGTTCCCATATCTCATCTTTTTTCTTTTCAAGAGCTATATAAATTCCAAAAGTACACAATATTGATGTTGAAAATATATTCACTAACCAATGTTTCTTCAAAATTCTTAAACTTTGAATCATATTATGTTGAACACTTTTGTAATAGATATATTCTTGTGAACTTGGATTTAATTTTTCTATTATATTTTTTATCTCCAACATTGCAGAATTTATATATTCATTTATCATATCTTTAAAAAAGATCATTAAAATTACAGTAATAACAGTTGAAACAATAGAACTTATAACTATTCTATCACCTTTTTTTAATTTATAAGAAATATTTTCAAAAATAAAATATAATACCTCTGTCACTAAAAAAAGTCCTAAATATAGTGCCATTAAAATAGGATTAGTTATAGCCATTACTATTAATATTCCAACATTAATTATCACTTTTTTCAAAAAACTCACATTTTTTACCAATCTAATTTTTGCTATTATTAACATACAAAATATCATAATAAACATGAGTTCCATTATCTCATTTAACAATTTGTTCCCCCTGTTTATGTAAATTTATTCTATTATCTCTCCACCAAAAAACTTTACTATCTGGTCTGCTAATTTGCTTTCATTTTTATTCTTTTCTTTTCTCTTTCCTAAGAATACATATTTTATCTTTAGAGAAGGACTTATCAATTTTTTTACAACATTTGTTAAAACATCATTGTAAACTGGACTTTCCATCTGCTCTTTTGCAAAACTATTTTCTCCATCAAAACCTATAATTAAAGTATTTTTTTCTAGATTATATGGCTTTGCACTTATTAAAAAAGCTGCCAAAGTTATCTTCTCTTTTTTTGCTTCTTCTACTATGTTCTTCCATTGACTTAATATATATTCAAAGTTAATATTCTTTTCTAGCTCCTCTGTTTTAGTAGTTTCATCTTCTGATTTAATACTTAATACAGGCTTTTCAATAATTCTCTCTACAATCTTTTCTTGAGTAATTACAGGACCTCTACCAATACTTAAAAGATTATTTATAGCTACATATCCAACAAGTCTTTTATCCTCTTCATATTTGAATTTATTTAGAGAATCATATATAGCTCCTATTATCTCTAACCCTTTCTCTGGTTCTAATTCTGATTTTCCCATTAAATTTTTACAATACTTTGCTAAATCTTTAAAGAATAATTCAATTTCAATAGATTCTTTCCAAAAATTATCTAAGATTTTTATTAAACTTGTATAATCTTTAACTAATAACTTTTCTAAAAATTCCTGTATCTTTTTTACTGGAGTTACTCCCAATACCTGTTCTGCCTTCTCTAAAGAGATCTCTTCTCCTAAGCAAGTTATCATTATTCTCTCTAGAATAGATGTAGCATCTCTCATACTTCCACCAGAGTTTTCATAGATTAAATCTAATACCTCTTCAAGAACCTCTACTCCTTCTGATGTAGCTATATTTTTTAACTTCTCTTTCATCTCATTAGGAGAAAGAGCTTTAAAATCATATCTTTGACATCTAGATATAATAGTTGGTAAAATTTTATCAGCTTCTGTTGTTGCTAAAATAAATATTACATGTTCAGGTGGCTCTTCTAAAGTTTTTAATAGTGCATTAAAAGCTTCTTTTGTTAACATATGTACTTCATCTATTATATATATCTTTTTTCTTCCTTTAACAGGTTGATAATTTATCTTCTCTTTTAACTGTCTTATCTCATCGATTCCTCTATTAGAAGCAGCATCTATCTCAATCATATCCATAAAGCTACCATCATTTATTGATAGACAGTTTTCACATTCATTACAAGGTTCATCTGTAACACCATTTTTTAAACAGTTTACACCTTTAGCTATCAATCTTGCAATAGTGGTTTTTCCTACTCCTCTAGGTCCAGTAAAAAGATAAGCATGAGAAGTTTTTCCATTTCTCAAAGAAGCTTTTAAAGTTTTTACTATCTCTTTTTGACCTGCAATCTCTTCAAAATCTTTAGGTCTATATTTTCTATATAATGTTATATGCATCTTCTACTCCAAACCGTAGTTACTCATCTTAGTTCTTAAAGTATTTCTAGTAATTCCTAAGATCTCTGCAGTTTCTACTTTTTTACCATTTGTCATTTCTAAAACTTGATGTATCAATTCTTTTTCAACTTTAGATATTATATGTCCATAATAACCTTTTTGGCTACTATTTTTATAATTTTCCATCTCAACCTTAACCCACTCTTTAAGTGCATCTGTTTGAGCATCACCTTTTCTCTTAGTAACCTTTGTTCCTAAAACATTGCTTGGTAGATCTTCAATTAAGATTGATCCCCCTCTACATAGAGCAACAGCTGATTTTACAGCATTTTTTAACTCATTTACATTGCCAGGCCAATCATATCTCATCATCTTCTTTAAAGCTGGTTTACTAACACCTTTTATAGTCTTATGTAATTCCTCATTACACTCTATTAAATAGTGGTCTACAATTAAAGGAATATCATCTTTTCTCTCTCTTAAAGGTGGAATATTAACTTCTAGTACTCTTAACTTTCTATAAAGTTCATCTATAAATTTTCCTTGATTGATTAACTCTTCCAAATTTTCACAAGTACTAGCTATAACTCTTACACTACTTTTTATAGGGTCAGCTCCACCCATTCTAAAGAACTCTCCCTCTTCTAAGAAATATAAAATTTTAGATTGCATATCTAAGCTTAGTGATTCTATATTTCCTAGATGAAGTGTTCCCCCATTAGCTTTTTCTAAATCTCCAATTTGTGTAAAAACTGCTCCTGTAAATGCACCTTTTTCATAACCAAACATCTTTCTTTCTAAAAGTTCATTTTGGAAAGATAAACAGTTTATACTTATTAAAGGTTGTCCAGAACAGTCACTAAATTGATGTATAGATTTAGCTACACTTGTTTTTCCTGTTCCCTTTTCTCCTATTACTAAAACTGGTACTGTACTATTTGCTACTTTTCCTATCATCTTATATAGCTCAACTATCTCTTTAGTTTGCCCTATAAGTTTATCTCCTGAGCTCTTATGTTTGTCCACTCTTTCAGCTAAAAGCTTATAATCTTTCACTGATTTTTCAATAATTTTAATTATTGTTGTATTATCCACAGGCTTTAAAATATAATCATAAGCTCCTGCTTTCATACTTCCTGCAACAACTTTTAAATTAGAAGTCTCTCCAAGAATTATGATTACCCCTCTTTTTTGGTACTCTCCAACTTTTTTTATTAAATTGATTAAAGCCTCTTCTTGAAGATTTTTTTCCTCTATAACTATAGTTTCATATTTTTTATTTTTTAAATATTCAATAAAATCTGTTATATTTTCTGCAAAAGTTAATTCATTTTCAAAATTACTTTCTAAATCATCTTTCAAACTTTTATCTAATCTAAAACCTAAAAGAACCAAATTAAGCCACCTCACATATTAATTTTTTCCTCTCAAAGTAAAATTATATTCCAATATAACATCACCTTTAACGTTCATTCCATTTTTACTCAAATAGATCTTCCATGTTCTTCCTATCTCTTCTATTGCACTGTTAATCTCAGGAACCCCGCTACCTTTCTCTAAAAATAGTGAAGTTACATTTCCATATTCATCAATATTCATACGAATTCTAACAGTTCCATGAAGTCCTTTAAGTTGAGCACTTTCTGGATATACAGGCTCCATATTTGAGTTGTCCCATCTTGCTACTATATTTCCATCTTCTGTTCCTAATCTATATCCACTAGGTAGTCCTTCAGCATCCCCTTCTGCTTTTAATATTCTTTCAAATTCTAAGTCATTTCCCTCTTCAGAGTTAAAAGCTAATTTTTTTTCATCTGTTGTTAAAAACTTCTCATCTTTTAATTCTGAATTCTCTGTGGAAATATCAATATTTTCTTTAGCTAATCCACTGTTTGTTATATCCTCTTTTAAAGTCTCTATTCTTTTTGTTTCACTTTTACTTTTGCTTTTTTTGGATATAACAGGATTATTAACACTTGAAAGTATATCTATTTCTGGTCCTGAAATACTTTTAGCAATATCACTTAATGTAGGTTTTTTCTTTTCTTTAGTAATATTCTCTTGTTTTTTTACTTGAGCAGAAGTATTATTTTTATTAGTTGTCTCTTTCTTTATCTCCTTTTGTACCTCTTTTTTAGGAGTTTCTTTTTTAGGTTCAGCTGTCATATTTTTTGTTTTAGTGTTACTATTTTTTTTACCTTCCATCTTTAAACTTTTATTATTATCATATGCAACTAATCCAACTTTTATCTTCTTATCAACTATTGTTTCCACTGAAAGACCTGGTATTACTAACAGTATCAGTAAATTTATGAGAACAGAAAGACCTAAACTTACATAATCCGTTTTTTTCATCTTCCCACTCCTTATTTACTGCTTGCAGTATCAATATCTAACGAGCTAGCTCCAGCTTCTTTTGAAATAGTCATTATCTCTACTATATATCCATAATCTAATTTTTTATCAGCACTTATAACCACATTTTTTTCATTGCTATTTTTAAATTTTTCTTCAAGTTCAGCTTTTAAATTTTCCTTATTTACATTAACCTTCTGAGTTTTTCCTTTTTCCTTATAATTTAAAACCATATTTTTATTTTTATCAATAGCAATTTGTATCTCTTTTATATCTTTTATCTCTCTTATTGTAGATTGTGGTAATTCTATCTTTATTCCACTATTGATATCTTCAAAAGTAGTTGCAACTAAGAAAAAGATAAGCAAAAGAAATACAACGTCTATCAATGGAGTTATCTCAAGAGTTAACTCTCCCTTTCCTCTTCTCTTTGTTCTCTCTATTTTCATAATTTCTCCTATCTTCTGAAGTAGTTTATAAGTTCAGTACTTGTTTTTTCCATGTCATTTATTTTTTCATCTATCTTTTTATTAAAATAGTTGTAAAAAATAGTAGCTGGTATAGCAACAAACAATCCCCCAGCAGTTGTAAATAGTGCCTCTGATATCCCTTTAGCTAGTACTGAAGCATCTCCAGTTCCATGAATTGATACTGCTTGGAAAGCTTTTATCATTCCTGTTACTGTTCCTAAAAGTCCTAATAATGGTGTAATATGAGCTGTTAAAGATAACATCCACATATGTTTTTCTAACAGTGGTATCTGTGCCATAGCACTCTCTTTTCCTTTTTCCTCAAGTGCTATAGGATCTCTATTGTTACTTTTATATAACTGAATTAAAATATCTTTTAACACCTTTGCAGTTGAAGATCTTTTTGTATTTAATAAAACAATCGCCTCTTTAATAGCACCTTTTTCTATAAGCTGTCTCAATTCTGGATTGATCTTATTAAAGCTATCTTTTTCTTGAACTTTAAAATATATAGCTCTTTCAATTACTACAAATAACCCTAAAATAGACATAGCCAAAATAAAATACATTAAAATTCCACCATTTTTTAACCAATACATTGTTCTCTCCTTTTAGTATCTAAATTAAGATTAAAGTGCTATTATAAGAGCTATAACTCCTACTGCTCCGATTATATATTTTAAGAATGATTTTTCCTCTACACCTTGTGAAAGTTCATCTTCTAATGCTGATTTTTCACTTTGAACAACTTTTATTTTTTGTTGTTGCTCTTTTAAATTTTCACTTGATAATTCAACAGATCCTGTATTTATATTTTGGTTTTTTAGAAGCATCTCTTTAGTTTCAATCTCTTTTCTCTCTAGCTGCTCCTTATTAACCCCAGTTACCTGTTTATCAATAGCTGTAACACTTTCCTCTGCACATACTACCATTGTACTTAATAAAAATAAAGATGCGATTAATTTTTTCATTCTAACTCCTCCTATTTAAAAAAATCTGCATATTTTTTTGCTTTTTCAGCATTAATACCTTTTAACTCATTATAATATTTTGTTGCTTCAACTTTATTTCCAGATTTTAAAGTTAGATAAATCAATTTTTCCAATACAAATTCTCTATAATTCAATTCCTTTCCTAATGAATATAGCTCTTTATATAAAACTATTGCTTCCTTCTCTTTTTTCATCTTTTCATTAAGTTGAGCTGCCTTTAATTTAGAAACTTGAGAATACTGACCATTATACATTATATAGCCTTTTGTATATCCACTTAAAGCTTCATCATTTTTTCCTTCTATCTCATTTATATTAGCTAATTGGTATAATACAAAATCTTTGTATATACTATTTTCCATCTCGTTAACTTGTAAATAATATTTTTTTGCCTCTTTATATTTCTTATTTTTAAAGTAGTTTGATCCTATATTTATACAAGCATAGTCTTTATATCTTGGACTTTTTAATAATTTTTCATATTCAGCCATTGCAGCTTTTTTATTCCCTTGTTTCTCATAAATAAGTGAATCATAATAACTTTTTATATCTAAATTTGTTATTCCTTCAATATATTTTTGAGCTGCTTTCAAATTATTTTTAGCTAAATGAATATCTAAAATCTTAGCTGCTGTATTATCTTTTACAATTGGATCTACAGAACTACTATAAAGTTCTTCATAGTTTTTCAAAGCTTTTTCATTGTCATTACTATTTTCATAGATCTCTCCAGACATCATTAAAAGAGTATCTTTCATTCTACTAACTGGATATTTTACAAGAAACTCATTTTTACCCTTTTCAAAATTAACAGTGTCTCCACTATTTAAAAGTATTGTCAAATACCAATAAAAAGCTTTTTCTCCATAAGCACTATCACCATAGTTATCTACTACATATTTATACTCTTCCTTAGCTTTTTCATAATTCTTTTCAGAGTAGTATGATTCTGCTATTTGGAATTTTCCATATGCTTCAAATCCTTTTTCATTTGACAGTTTTGAATAATATTCTCTACTCTTTTCAAAATTATCTTTTCTAAAATAACTAATTGCTAATTTATCTAAGACTTCATTTTTATTTTCAGGATTTTCTAAAGTTAGATAACTTTCTCCATAGTTAATTGCCTCATCATATTTTTCCCATAAGAAATAATTTCTCATCTTATTAAATTTTACTTTTTCTTGCATAGTTGCATCGGCTGTGGTGTCTGTTTCAAGTTCAGTAAAATATCTGTCTGCTTCATCATATTTACCCATTCCAACAGATGCTATCCCTTTTAAATATTTTATCTCAAGATTTCCTTCTCCATCTTCAGAATTTAAATATTCCATCATCTCATCATATCTTTGTTCAGCTAATAAAGATACTACTAAGTTATTTAAAATATTAAAATCCTTTCCTTGAGATAAAAACTCTTTATATACATCTATTGCTAAATCAACTTTTCCATTTTTATAATATGCCTCTCCAACAGAAAAATAGATATTTCTTCTATACTCAGTATCTGTAGGATATTTAGTTTTATACTCATAAAATCTTCTTTGAAGATCATCTATATCCTCAACTTTATTGTCTATTACTATTATTCTATATAAATTTTCAAGATTAGGAGTTCTTGCATAAAGTCTACCATAGTAATCCTTTGATAATTTATATTCTCCAATTTCATAAGCTGAATTTGCAATTATTAAATTTATATTATCTGTATCCTGTTGATTTACAACAACTCTTTTTATCTCATCTCTATTTCTAATTATCTTACTATAATTTTTTAACTTATAATCTATAGCAAAAATATAGTATAAAGATTGGTTATAATAATCTGTCTTTTTTAAACTTTCAAAATATTTTTGTGCTTCTTTTAATCTATTTAATTTGTATAGAGAGAAACCGTATCCATACATCAATTTAGGATCGTTTGGAGTATTAGTTTTTGAATAATAGCTGATTGCCCTATTGTAATCTCCCTTAGTAGCATACAGATCTCCTATCATTCTCATAGCCTCTCCATATTCCTTTGTTCCTTGAAGCATAGAAACATAATTCTCTACAATCTCTCCATTTCCTCTATTACTATATATCTCTATCAGATTAAGTATTGATTTTCTTCCATAAGCACTTGATTTATCTTTTTCTACAACTTTTTTAAAAGCAGTTATAGCTTCATCAACTCTATTTTGTTTATAATAAGCTGATCCATAAAGATAATTCATCATTACCCTATTTTTACCACTATTTTTAGAATAATTATCTAAATATAGAACTGTTTTGGGATATTCACCTTTATTATATGCCAACATTGCCAATCCTAACATTGAATCATCAGCATACTTTTTATTCAATTCTATTAACTTTTTAAATAATTCCTCTGCTTTAGGATAATTTTCTTTAGCTAAATAAGTCATAGCTGCATCATAAAAAGCTTTTTCATAATATATTCCATTTTTGTCTAAAGATTTTAGATAAAATTCACTTTTTTCACTCTCTCCCAATGCAGTGTAACACTTCATCAAATAAAAGTTTATTTCATCCTTCTCTTTTCTACTTAAATTACTATTAAGAGATAACATTTTAAAATAAACTATTGCATTTTCATAATCTTCTTGAAGCAAATATGCCTTTGCTATTCTATCTTGGATATTTCTTGTATGTCTAGATTCTGGATATTTTTTTAAGAATTTTACTGACTCTGTTACTGCAATAGAAAATTTCTTTTGCTTATATAGTTCATCTAAGAATGCTATATCCTCTTTTTCAGAAGCAACTAATATCATATTCGTACTTAATAACAGTGCAAGCACCCAATGTAATTTTTTCAATGTGCTCCCTCCTAAATTTTATAAAAATTTTTTAAAACTCTTCTTATTTCTTCTATAGATACAGTTGTATTTACACATGGCTCATTGAGTATTTTATTAAATACTCCGATTACTCTTACAGGAAAAGCATCATGAATTCCAGACATTAAATCTCTTTTACATGCCACTGCTATCACTAAATTTGGCTTTATCTCTTTTATATGTTTTCTTGCTAAAGTTCCTCCAGTAGCTATTTTTATCTCAACTGGATACTCTTTTTTTAACTGTAATAGATCACTTATAACACACTGTCCACAACTACGACAATTATCTATATCTGATGTTACCTTATATGGACATACATATTTTTGAATACAATGAGGTAATAAAATCAATATTTTATTTATCTTCTTATTTTTAAGTTCTTTTTCTACTATTTTATTGTTGTATTCTAAAAATTTTTCTGCTATTTCATTCTTTTCAACAGGATTTTTTTTTCTATCTGTAAACAAAAATAACATATAATAAAAATCATACACTATTTTTCTAAAAAAATTAATGTTCATTCTTTTACCTCTTTAATTTTATTAGAAAATTATACCACAATTATATCCCTATTTCAAACATTCAAAATTTTACTCACAAGAAAAATAGAGCTAATGTTCTTTATTAGCTCATTTTTTATAATTAATCTTTTAAAGCAAGTGGCATAACTACATAAAGATAATTAGTTTCAGCTTCTTGTCTAATTCTTACTGAACTATTAGGACTTATAAAGTTTAAAATAATATCACTATCTTTATCTAAGTTTTGAATAAATTCTGATATAAATTTAGCATTAAGAGAGATCTTTATTCTTTCTCCCTCATATTCTACTTCTAATTGTTCATTAATTCTAGCAATATCATTAACTCCATTTATTTTAAGAAGTTTTCCCTCAATCTCAAATGTTGCCCCATATTTAGATTCTGCATTGTTTTTTACAAATATAATTATTCTTCTTAATACCTTTGAAAAGACATCATTATTTATAATAAGAGTCTTATTGTAAGCATCATTTCCTAAAATTCCTTTATAATTAGGAAATACTAAGTCTATAACTCTACTTACCATCAATGTTTCAGCTATTTTAAAATATATCTGTTTTTCTGTTGAATATACTACGATTTCAACTTCATCCATATTTTTCAATAGTTTAGTTAGAGCTTCAACTGTATTTAAAGGTATGCTTACTTCTATACTTCCTTTTATCTCTTCTAATTCTTTTTCTAAGAAAACAAGTCTATATGTATCAGTTGTTGCAAATTTTAGTTTTTTACCCTCATTTTCCATTCTAACACAATTTATAGAAAGATTATCACTTGATGTTGAAGCTGCAAATTTTACTTTTTCTAAAATATTAGCTAACTCCACACTATTAATTTTAAAGTTTTCTTTATCTTTTACTGATTCTACACTTTCTATAATATTAGGGAAATCTTCTGGATTCATTAAAGAAAATTCTGATGCTGAGTCTGAACTCTCTATATAAAGATTGTTATCTCTTACACTTAAAACGATCTCTTCATCTTTTATCTCTCTTAAATATTCATCTACTAATTGATGTTGAAAAACTATTTTTCCCTCTTCTATTATCTCTTCTACCTTTGTTTCAGTTGTGATAGTTGTTTCTAAGTTAGTTCCACAAAAAAATAGATTATCTCCTTTTGTTTCTAAATATGTACAAGAAATTATTGGTTTTATTTTATTTTCACTAATAACCTTTTCTACTATTTTTAATCTCTTTAAGAACTCCTGTCTTTTTACCCTTACAATCAACTTTCTTTCCTCCCTATTTAACTTACCTTAATTAAAAAAGCCCTCTTTTAAATCTTTAGTGTATCTAAACTTAAGCTTTTCTAATGTCCTTTTCTCTATTTGACGAACTCTTTCACGAGTTATATTTAAACTTTTTCCAATCTCTTCAAGTGTATAAATATCAGAACCATCTAAACCATATCTCTGTTTTAATATTGATTTTTCTCTTTCATCAAGTTCCTCAACTAAATCTCTTACATGTTTCATTCCCATTTCACGAAAAATCTCTTCTTCCATAGAGATCTCTTGTTCTTGAGCTATAGTATCCTCCAAGGAGATATCCTCTCCAATTGACATACTTAAAGACATAGGGTCTTGAAAATCCCTTATTATATTTTCTACTTTTTCTGCATCTATATGAAGATCTTCAGCTATTTGTTCAACTGAAGGATAATTACCTCCTGTTTGAAGTTTATCCATTATATATCTATTTATCTTATTTAAAAGATCATACTTATATGATGGTATTCTAATCTCTCTTCCTTTAACAATTATAGCCTTCATAATAGCTTGTCTTATCCACCAAACTGCATAAGTGGAAAATCTAAATCCTTTATCTATATCAAACTTATCAATTGCATAGATAAGTCCCATATTACCTTCACTAATCAGATCAATAAAGCTCATCCCCTTATTGACATACCCTTTTGCTATATTCACTACTAATTTTAGATTAGAAGTTATCAATTCATTTTTAGCCTCAATATCTCCATTTTTAGCTTTTACTAAAAGAGAAAACTCCTCTTCTTTACTTAGTAACTTATGTTTTTTTATGTCTTTTAAATATAAACTTATAAGATCTTTATCAGCCATTTTCTATCCCCACACTTATCATATTTTAATAAAATTCTTCTTTTAAAGTTCTTTCCATAAGTTCTGTTACCATACTTGTTGCATCAGCATCTTTATAAAGAATATTATAAGTTGCTTCTAGTATTGGCATCGATATATTTTTCGCTTTTGCTTGTTCATAAACTGCTTTTACTGTTGGAACACCTTCTGCTACCATTGTCATCTCATCTAAAATTTGTTGAAGTTTTTGTCCTCTTCCTAAGCATTCTCCAACATGTCTATTTCTACTATGTTTACTAGCACAAGTAACTATTAAGTCACCTATTCCACTTAAACCTGAAAAAGTTATCTCCTTTGCTCCACAAGCTTTTCCAAATCTTGTCATCTCAGCTATTCCTCTAGTTATTAAAGCAGCTTTTGTATTATCTCCAAATCCCATTCCATCAGCTATACCTGCTCCTATAGCCAAACAGTTTTTTACTGCTGCACCTATTTCAACTCCAGTTATATCTTCATTTAGATATACTCTGAAATTCTTACTATTAAACAATTCTTGTATTCTAGCTGCATTTTCTTTTACTCCTGCTGCAACAATAGTTGTTGGTATCCCTATTGCTACCTCTTCAGCATGAGTAGGTCCTGATAAAACAACTATATTTTTATGAAACTTTCCTTTTATCTCATCTTTCATAACTTCAGAAAGACGCATTCCTGTTAAAACTTCTATTCCTTTTGCAGTATTTACAAGTAACATATCCTCAGTAATATCATTTGAAAAACTTCCAATTACCTTTCTTAAAACTTGAGATGGTACTGAAAATACAACATATTTTATTCCATCTAATAATCCTTCTTTTTTATTAGTAACCTTTAAATTATCTGGAAACTTTACTCCTGGTAAAAATCTTTTATTTTCTCTCTCTCTTTGAATCTCTTCTGCTCTCTCTTGGTTAAATTCCCATAGAGTTACATCATAATCTTTTCTTGCTAAAACAAGCCCTAACGCTGTTCCCCAACTTCCTGCACCGATGATAACTACTTTTTCCATAAACTTTTCACTCCTTATTTTAGCTTAAATTTGTTCTCTGTTCCATTTATTAATCTAGTAATATTTGTTCTGTGTCTCCAAATAACAAAAATACCTATTAAAAGCGTCATTACAGTTAGAGGAATTCTTCCTACATCATTTCTAATAGGACTAAAAGCAGTAAGAATTGGAAGTGCTGCTGCTGCTATTATAGATCCTAACGATATATATCTTGTAAAATATACTACTAATATAAATATAATTAATAGAGCTAAAGTAACATTAGGAATTAAAAATAAAAATACACCTAAACTTGTTGCAACTCCTTTTCCACCTTTAAAGTTTAAAAAGAATGAAAGAGAATGTCCAACAATTGCTAAAACTCCTATAACTAAAAGCATATTTCCTGAAATCCCAAATCTGCTAGCTAAAAATGGTGGTAAAAAACCTTTTAAAGCATCTGCAATTAAAACCATTATTCCATATCTTGGTCCAAGAACTCTATAGGCATTTGTAGCTCCTGAGTTTTTACTTCCATGCTCTCTTATATCTATATTTTTAAAATATTTTCCTATCCAAACACCATTTGGCAAAGCACCCATAACATATCCTAATACTAAAAAAAATATTATTTTCATACTCAATCTCCTATATTTTTTATTTTTATATTCAAAAATGTAATTTAAATAATCTCGCTTTTTATCACCTCTTAATAACAGATATTTATTTTAGATTATATCATATAAAAATAGAAGTATAAAGTAAGAAATAAAATTTCTATTTCCTATATTATGTGATTTAGTTACAGACAAAAGAAAAAAAATAATATATAATACAATCAAGAAATGAAATTAAAATATTTAAAAGGAGGCATTCATATGGCAATTTTACATATAACTAAAGAAAATTTTGAAAAAGAGGTTTTAAAATCAGATGTTCCTGTAGTTGTTGATTTCTGGGCAGCATGGTGTGGACCTTGTAAAGCTCTAGCACCTAGACTTGAAGAGGCTGACTCTCAACTTAACTCTGAGGTTAAAATAGCAAAAATTAATATTGATGAAGAGGAAGAATTAGCTGCTCAATTTAGAGTAATGAGCATTCCTACTTTATTACTATTTAAAAACGGAACTCCTGTTGAAAAATCTGTTGGTTTAGTTTCAACTGAAGAACTTTTAGAGTTTGCAAAAAAATAATCCTTCGTGAAGTTAATTAATAAAAATCTCTCTATCTAAAATGATTTAGGTAGAGAGATTTTTTTATACTAGTTATATAAATCTTTAATTAAAGAAAAATTTAGTTGAAATAATTATTTTAAAACTCTATAATATAAAAAATGATTAGTGGGTGATAATTATGAACAAAAAGTTTAATTTAATAATCTTATTTTCACTCTTTTTTTTAATTATTGGATGCTCTAATGTAGGAGTTTCTCCAGGAATAGGTATAGGCTGGGGAAGTAGAGGACACTTTGGGGCTGGAATCTCTTTAAATACTTGGGCAACCTCAGATAGTTGGGGAAAAGATGAAGTCTATAAAAATTTTTACATAAAAAACTTTAATTATCTTGTAAAAAAATATGATAATTTAATTAAAAATAAAGATACTAGTTTAGAAGAAATTAAAGAGTTAAAAGTAAAAATGTTAGCTCTTAGACATCAAGTAAATACAGATTGGAATGAGATTGAAAAAAGGAAAAAATTTATAGAAGATTTTAATAAAAAAATTGATTTTTATATTAATAGTTTAAATAATTTAGAAAAATAAAACATTTAGGGAGGATTTATGTTTAGTTTAGTTGAAGGAGCTAGTTTTTCATCTTTTATATTTTTAGGTTTAGCCTGTTTTTTTGCAGCTTTTATTGATGCCATTGCTGGTGGTGGTGGACTTATTAGTTTACCTGCATTTTTAGCCTCTGGTTTACCTGCTCATGTAGCTTTAGGAACTAATAAGATTGCTGCTTGTTGCTCTACTATTGCAAGTAGTGCTAAATTTGCTCAATCTGGAAAAATAAATTGGACTATGATGAAAAAATTAGCTGGTTTCTCTTTTGTTGGTGCTGTATTAGGAGTTAAAACTGTAGTGATGATAGATTCTAAATATCTATATCCTATAGCAATAGTACTTTTACTTTTAGTTCTTGTTTACACTCTTCATAATAAAAATTTAGGTGAAGAAAATCAATTTAAGGAACTTACTAGCCAAAATATTAAATATGGAATTATAATGGCTTTAGTTATGGGATTTTATGATGGTTTCTTTGGACCAGGTACAGGTTCTTTCTTAATTTTTGCTCTTATAAGAATATTTAAGTTAGATTTTACAAATGCCAGTGGAAATGCAAAAATATTAAATTTATCAAGTAATATTGCAAGTGTTATTGTTTTCTCTTATATGGGAAAAGTTAATCTTCTTTATGCCTTCTCTATGGCTGCTATTATGATAGTTGGGGCTACTATTGGAGCTAAAATGGCTGTAACAAGAGGAAGTAAATTTATTAAACCTATGTTTTTAATTGTTACAACTATTGTTTTAACTAAGATGATTGCTGAATCAATATTCCACATTGATATTTCTGGACTTATAAAATCATATATGTCTATCTTTATTTAAGAAAAAAGCTGTTATTTCTCTCTATATGAAAGAATAACAGCTTTATTTTTAATCAAATATATATCCTATACTAAATTGTGAGATTATCTCGCCATCTTTATTGTCTTTTGATAAAGAGAACTCTATCGGTCCAAATAGAGAGGTGTATTTCAGTTCTAAATCAAATCCTTGGTGATAATCACTCCACATCTGTGGAACTTTCTCTCCAAACATACTATCTTCTTTATCTTTAACCTCACTATAACTACCTATATTCCATTTTGTTCCTATATATAAATTCCTCAAAATCTCATATTCTAAACCTAATCTTCCAATTAAAAACTCATCAACTAATTTTTGATGAACCTCATATCCATAAAAAGCAAACTCTTTATTTTTTATATTATTTCTTGTTCCACCTAATTTTACATATTGATCAATAGAGATATTATCTCCTGAAATTACTCCACCATACATACCATAAGATAAAGTTAATTTTTTTGTTAAAGGTATATATCCATCAACAACATACAGAGGTCCATATAAGTTAGAATTAGAATTCCCCCAAGTTCCTTCCCATACATAATTAAACTCTCCTTTAATACCAGATGTTGGATTCATCAATCCATTAGTTTTATCAAGGCTTAATTTTAAAAAGGCTTCATTATATTTTTTAGAATACTCAAATTGTTCTGTCCAACTAAAACCTGTATCTTGTTTAAGATTTGTATAATTAAATGCTGCTCCATAAGCTGCTAATATCTCATTGTTATACTGTGTTAAAATACCAGTTTCAAATCTTAAATTTTCACTTGTATAATCTGCTATCTTCTTCCCTTTATCATATAAATATAGCGGTGCCTCATTATATGAAGCATTTGCAAAAATACCTATCTTATTTGATACTCCGTAATAAAAGAAATTATCTGCTGATATTCCTAAATAATCTCCAAACTGAGCATTGATTGAAGATGTATTTCCTAATTTCTTAGTATTTGAAAACTCAGTTCCTATATTAAATACTGTTCCATACCCTGTTGAATAACTAGCTCCTACTCCAAATATATTAGCTGGGTTTATCTCTGCATCTAATACTAATGTTGTACCTTGAACATCATAATACACCTTATTAATGAAATCTGTACTATATATCTTTAGCATAATCTCTTCCAACTCATCATATGAAAGATATCTATTTTCATATTTTTCTAAAAGCTTATTTAAAATCTCTCTCTTGTTTTCTGGAATTTTATCTGTGTATTTAATATTTTCAATATATATTCTATTTTCAAGCATTCTTTCTTGATATTTTTTCTCTCTTTTAGGAAGTTTTTCTATAGAATAAAGCTGTTCTAAAGTAGCTTTTTTCCCTAACTCCACTAGCTCTTTACCTTTTTTAGTATCAGTTGCACTATAATTTTGAATATCTGGTGATATCAATATTGTTGCCATATTTCTCTGTTCCTGTGTTGAAGATGCACTTTGAATAGTTACCAATTGGTTTAGAACACTTAAAATATTGTAATCTTTGTTGTCCTTTACCTCATTCCCAACATCACTAGCTATTACAATATCTGATCCCATTGCTAAAGCATCTTCAACTGGAAGATTTCTTGAAACCAATCCATCTACATAAAGATTACCATCTATTTCAACAGGCTCTAATATTGTTGGTATAGCTATACTTGCAGTTACTGCCCTTGCTAAATCCCCTTTTTTTAATGCTACTGCCTTTCCACTATTTAGATCAGTTGCTACCACTCTCAAAGGAATTGGTAGTTTATCAAAATCATTTATCTCCTCTGCTCCTGCAAAAATTTTCTTTAATCTCAAATATATTATCTCTGTATTTCCTATTCCCTTTGGCAAAGAAAGATTAAACTCCTTATCATATCTGATAGTAGCTGCATATTTTTTATTATTTACCTTTTGCTCTAATGGAACTTTTTTATTTTCTAACTCTCCACTAATATAGCTATTCCAATCAGTATTTAAAAGTAGTTTCTCTATCTCATCTGGAGTATATCCAATTGAATATAAAGCACCTACAACAGCTCCCATACTTGTTCCTGTTATATAGTCAATCTTTATATTATTTTTCTCTAATACTCTTAAAACTCCAACATGGGCAAGTCCCTTTGCTCCACCACCACTTAAAGCTAAGCCTATCTTTATACTATTTTTATCTTTTTTTAATTTTACAGCTTTAGATTTTTCTAAAAATTTTATTTTACTATTTAAAATATTTATCTGCTCTTTTAATTTTTTTATCTCTATATCTTCTTCCAATACTTGAGAATTTTTTTTATGTATAGTACTAGAAAAACTTTTCGTTGGTGTAATTTGCATATATATTATCAAAAATATTATCAGTATATTTATAATCTTTTTCATCTCTTCTCCTAATTTTTTTCTATAAATAATTTATATTATACCAAGTTTTAAAAATAAATAAAATACAATTATGATAAATTTGATTTTTTATGTCAAAAATGTTATAATTACTAGAAAAATAAAACTCAGAATTATGTAAGTAGTAAGAAGTAAATGGTGAATATTTTTTGACTTTTTACTCCTTATTATTTACCTTCTGAGCTTTAAAAAAACTAAAATGGAGGAGTTTATGTTTGACGAAAAAAAAGTTGAATTAGAACTAGCTGGAAGAACACTAAGTTTTTCTACTGGTAAAATAGCAAGACAATCTTGTGGTGCTGTAATGGTACAATATGGAGATACTGTACTTTTAAGTACTGTAAATCGTAGCAAAGAACCTAGAAAGGAAGCTGATTTCTTCCCTCTAACTGTAGATTATATTGAAAAATTCTATGCTGCTGGAAAATTCCCAGGTGGATTTAATAAAAGAGAGGGTAGACCATCTACAAATGCTACTCTTACAGCTAGACTTATAGATAGACCTATCAGACCAATGTTCCCAGATGGGTTTAACTATGATGTACATATTGTAAATACTGTATTTTCTTATGATGAAAAAAATACACCTGATTATTTAGGAATTATAGGATCTTCAATGGCTCTTATGCTATCTGATATTCCATTCCTTGGACCAGTTGCTGGAGTTGTAGTAGGGCGTAAAGATGGAGAATTTATTTTAAACCCTACTCCTGCTGAATTAGAAGAAAGTGAACTTGAACTTTCTGTTGCTGGAACAAAAGATGCTGTAAACATGGTTGAGGCTGGAGCTCAAGAACTAGATGAAGAAACTATGTTAGCTGCTATTATGTTTGCTCATGAAAATATTAAAAAAATCTGTGCTTTCCAAGAAGAGTTTGCTAAAGCTGTTGGAAAAGAAAAAATTGAATTTACTAAAAAAGAAGTTTTACCTCTAGTTAAAGATTTCATTGATGAAAATGGAATGGAAAAATTAAAAGCTGCTGTACTTACTCTTGGTAAAAAAGCTAGAGAAGAAGCTGTTGATAATCTAGAAGCTGAACTTATGGAAGCTTTCATTCTTCAAAACTACGAAGGTGTTGCTGAAGAAGATCTACCTGAAGAAGTTATTGATGAATTTAAACTTTACTACCACGATTTAATGAAAAAATTAGTTAGAGAAGCTATTCTATATCATAAACATAGAGTTGACGGAAGAAAAACTACTGAGATTAGACCTCTTTATGCTGAAACTGATGTTCTTCCTATACCTCATGGATCTGCTATGTTTACAAGAGGAGAAACTCAAGCAGTTGTTATCACTACTCTTGGAACAAAAGAAGATGAACAACTTGTTGATGATTTAGAAAAAGAATACTTCAAAAAATTCTATCTACACTACAACTTCCCACCTTACTCTGTAGGAGAAGTTGGAAGAATGGGTTCTCCTGGAAGAAGAGAACTTGGACATGGATCTCTTGCTGAAAGAGCTCTTAGATATGTAATACCTTCTGAAGAAGTATTCCCATATACTATCAGAGTTGTATCTGAAATTACTGAATCAAACGGATCTTCATCTCAAGCATCAATTTGTGGTGGATCTCTTTCATTAATGGCAGCAGGTGTGCCTATTAAAGAACATGTTGCTGGTATTGCAATGGGACTTATCAAAGAGGGAGAAGAGTTTACTGTTTTAACAGATATCATGGGACTTGAAGACCACTTAGGAGATATGGACTTTAAAGTTGCTGGAACTAAAAATGGTATAACAGCTCTTCAAATGGATATTAAAATAACTGGAATTACTGAAGAAATTATGAGAATTGCTCTTAAACAAGCTCATGATGCTAGAATGGAAATTCTTGAACTTATGAATAACACTATTCCTGAACCTGCTCCAATAAAATCTACTGTACCTAGAATTCATCAAATGAAAATAGCTACAGATAAAATAGCTGTTCTTATTGGACCTGGAGGAAAAAATATTAAAGGAATCATTGAAAAAACAGGAGCAACTGTAGATATCAATGATGATGGAAATGTTTCTATATTTGCTAAAGATGAAGAAACATTAAATGAAACTATAACTCTTGTAAATTCATATGTTAAAGATGTTGAAGTTGGAGAAATTTATAAAGGTAGAGTTGTAAGTATCACTAAATTTGGTGCATTTATGGAAATCCTACCTGGTAAAGAAGGACTTCTTCATGTTTCTGAAATTTCTCATGAAAGAGTTGCAAATGTTGAAGATGTATTAAAAGTTGGAGATGTATTTGATGTTAAAGTTATCTCTACTGACAATGGAAAAATTAGTTTAAGTAAAAAGAAAATTTAATTATTTTTAGGGAGAATACAGATACCCTCTGTGTTCTCTTTAATATGGTATATTATTAATGAGGTGAAGAATGAAATTTGCTTTAATAAGCTTAGGATGTAGCAAAAATTTAGTTGATAGTGAAAACTTTATCGGTATCCTTGTAAATAAAAGAGGATTTGAAGTAACTAGCGAACTAGATCAAGCTGATATAATAATAGTAAATACTTGTGGTTTTATTGGAGATGCTAAAAAAGAGTCTATTGAAACTATTTTAGAAGTAAGTGAACTTAAAGAAACTGGTAATCTAAAGAAAATTATTGTTACAGGTTGTCTTGCTCAAAGATATTCTGAAGAGATATTAAAAGAGCTACCTGAAGTAGATGCTGTTATTGGAACAGGAGAGATTGACAAAATAGAAAAAGTTGTAGATGAAATTCTTAATGATAAAAAATCTGTTGAAACTTCTAGTATGGATTTCCTTGCTAATGCTAATACAGATAGAATTTTAACAACTGCTTCTCATACAGCTTATTTAAAAATTTCTGAAGGTTGCGATAGAAGATGTACTTACTGTATTATCCCTCAACTTAGAGGAAGATTAAGAAGTAGAACTATTGAGGATATATTAGTTGAAGCTAATAATCTTGTAAAATCTGGAGTAAGAGAGTTAAATCTTTTAGCTCAAGAGACTACAGAGTATGGAATTGATCTTTATAAAGAAAAGTCTTTAGCAAAGTTAATGAAAGAACTTGTAAAAATAGAAGATTTAAAATGGTTAAGAACATACTATATGTATCCTGACTCTGTTACAGATGAGTTAATTCAAGTGATGAAAACTGAAGATAAAATTTGTAAATATTTTGATATTCCTATTCAACATGTTTCAGACTCTATTCTTCAAAATATGGGAAGAGCTAAAACTGGAGCTCATCTAAAAGATATTCTATACAGAATAAGAAAAGAGATTCCAAATGCAACTTTTAGAACATCTGTTATAGTTGGATTCCCTGGAGAAACTCAAGAGGATTTTGAAGAATTAAGAGATTTCCTTGAAGAGTTCCAATTTGATTATGTAGGAGTATTCAAATATTCAAGAGAAGAAGATACAAAAGCTTACGATATGGATAATCAAGTTCCTGAAGAGATAAAAGAAGAAAGATGGGTAGAACTTACTAATCTTCAAAGTAAAATAGCTGAAAATAAAAATAGAGGTATGCTTGGACAAACTGTAGAAGTTATGATTGATGGAGTTTCTACTGAAAGTGAATACCTATTAGAAGGAAGAACAAAGGGACAAGCCCTTGAAATAGATGGTAAAGTTCTTACAAATGATGGTACAGCAAAACCAGGAGAAATTGTTAAAGTTAAATTAGAACAAAACTTTGATTATGATTTTATTGGACCAATAGTTGAAAATGAAAAATAATAATTTTTAATATTGTGGAGGAAAGAATATGAACCTACCTAATAAACTAACTTTTATAAGATTGGTATTAGCTATCCCTTTTATCTATTTTCTTCAAGAATCAGGCAGTGTAAGTGCACATTTATCTCTTACTTATAGACTTATTGCTTTTGCTATCTTTGTTATAGCATCACTTACAGATTTTTTTGATGGATACCTTGCTAGAAAATATAATCTTGTTACAGATTTTGGAAAATTAATGGACCCATTAGCTGATAAAATTCTTGTTATTTCAGCCTTAGTTCTATTTGTTGAATTAAAATATATTCCAGCTTGGATGTCTATTATTGTAATAGCTAGAGAGTTTTTAATCAGTGGAATTAGAATGTTAGCTGCTGCTAAAGGAGAAGTTATTCCTGCTGGTAAATTGGGAAAATATAAGACTACTAGCCAGATGATTGTAATTTTGATTATGATAATTGTTGGAAATCAACCATATAATTTCTATTTAATGATGATACCTATAATTTTGACTCTTTGGTCTGGTTGGGAATATACATCTAAAGCTAAACATTATTTTATGAATTGTAAATAATTAAATATTTTGCAAGGGAGTGTTATAAATATGGTTCTTTTATTTAAAATTGTTGATTTGCTAATCTCTGTTATCAATACCCTTATAATTATAAGAGTTGTACTTTCTTGGCTATCTCCAAATTCAAATAATGGATTTACTGATTTAGTTTATGGACTTACAGAACCTATCTTAAAGCCTTTTAGAGTATTGCTCCCTATGGGAAATTTAAGAGTTGACTTATCTCCAATGGTAGCTTATATTTTCTTATCAATAATAAGGAGATTAGTTTTTAATTTGTTATTTTAATAGGGAAGCTTTGCTTCTCTATTTTTCTTAAAAAACAGGAGTTGATAATTATGGAAGATATTATAAGTGAATACCATATTCCTGTCCTTTATAGAGAGTGTCTTGATAATCTAGTTATCAATAAAGATGGAATATATTTAGATTGTACTCTTGGTGGTGGTGGACACTCAGAGGGGATACTAAAAGAACTTTCAGAAAAAGGAAGATTAGTTTCTATAGATCAAGATCAACAAGCTATTGATTTTGCTAAAAAGAGACTAGAAAAATATGGTAATAAATGGCAAGTATTTAAAAATAACTTTGAAAATTTAGATACAGTTTTATACATGGCTGGATATGATAAAATTGATGGTATCTTAATGGATATAGGAGTTTCATCTACTCAATTAGATGATCCTGAAAGAGGTTTCTCATATAGATATGATACTAAATTAGATATGAGAATGAATCAAAATAATCCTCTTTCAGCATATGAAGTTGTTAATGAGTATCCAGAGGAAAAATTAGTGAAAATCTTCTTTGAATATGGAGAAGAAAGAAATGCTAAAAAAATAGCAAAATTTATTTGTGAAGCTAGACAGGAGAAAAAAATTGAAACTACAGGAGAGCTAGTAGCTATTATTAAAAGAGCTTATCCTGAAAGAGCTGCTAAACACCCTGCTAAAAAAACTTTCCAAGCTATTAGAATAGAGGTAAATAGAGAACTTGAAGTACTTGAAAAAGCTATTGATAAAGCTGTAGACTCTTTAAAAGTTGGAGGAAGACTAGGAATTATAACTTTCCATTCATTAGAGGATAGATTGGTAAAAACTAAATTTAAAGATTTAGCTACTGCTTGTAAATGTCCACCTGGACTTCCTATCTGTGTCTGTGGAGGAAAAGCTAAAGTTAAATTAATCACAAAAAAACCTATTATTCCTGAAGGAGAGGAGTTAGAATTTAACAATAGAGCTCACTCTTCTAAATTAAGAGTAGTAGAAAGGATAGGATAACGTGAAAAAAACTTTTTTCTTTGTATTTCTTATTATAATTTCAGTTTGGATTATTCATGGTTCTCTTTTAATTAAAATTTCTAAACTGGAGCAATCTATCAATAAAGATAAAAAAGAGTTAGAAATAGTTGAAAAAGAGTTAAATAGAAAAATTATTGAGTATGATACAAAAGTTGATTTAGATAAAATTGGAAAAGAGATGAGAAGTAAAAAGAAGATGGAAATTTCCAATAAAATCAATTTTTTCCAAATTGAAAACTAAATAATATCATCAACTTTGGAGGATAGATGGTAAAAAAAGATCAAGTAATTGAACTAAAAATAGATAAAATAGTAAATGGGGGAGAAGGTTTAGGATATTATAATGATTTTGCAATATTTGTTCCTATGTCTGTTCCTCAAGATAGATTAAAAGTTAAAATTATATCTGTAAAAAAAACTTATGCTCGCGGACTTATTGAAGAGATTATCTCTCCAGGAGCTGAAAGAGTAGAGGATCTTTCAAAAGTAACTTTTGAAGATTTTCAAGGTTGTGACTTTGCTATGTTACAATATGGTGCTCAATTAAAATATAAAAAACTTATGGTTGAAGATGTAATTGAAAAGATAGGTAAATTAAAAGATATTCCTATTTTTAATGTAATTGGAAGTGAAGATCCTTATCATTATAGAAATAAGATTATAGAACCTTTTAGAAAGTTAAAAGGTGAAATCATAACTGGATTCTTCAAAAAAAAATCCCATGAAGTTTTTGAAGTAGAAGAGAATATATTAAACTCTAAACTTGGAAATAAGATTATAAAAGAGTTAAAAACTATTTTAAATAGAGAGAAAGTTTCTGTTTATGATGAAAATGAACATAAAGGTATACTTAGAAATATCATGGTTAGAACTAACTCTAAAAACGAAGCTATGGTTGTATTAATTATAAATGCTCCTAAAGTTGAAAAGAGATTTAAAGATATATTAATGGAGTTAAAAAACAAAGTTAATGAGATAAAATCTATATATATATCTTTAAATACTAAAAAAACAAATGTCGCTTTAGGGGAAAAAAATATTTTTATTTGGGGTGAAAAAAATCTGACTGAAGAGATTGAAGGAATTAATTTTAATATCTCTCCTCTTTCTTTCTTCCAAATTAACTTACCTCAAACAAAAAAACTGTATAGAACAGCTATTGATTTCTTTGAAGATATTGAAAACAAATCTATAATTGATGCTTATTCTGGAACTGGAACTCTTGCTATGATTCTATCTAAAAAAGCTAAAAAAGTTTTTGCTATTGAGATAGTTCCATCAGCTACGAGAGATGGAATTAAAACTGCTGAAGAAAACAATATTAAAAATATTGAATTTATAAATGGGGCAGTTGAAGAGAAGATGCTTGAGCTTATCAATAGTGGAGAAAAAATAGATTCTATTATCTTTGATCCACCTAGAAAAGGGATTGATGAATTAAGCCTTTTAAAGACTTCTGAAGCAGGGATAAAAGAGATTATCTATATCTCTTGTAATCCATCTACATTTGCTAGAGATGCTGAAATTTTAAATAGACAGGGATATACTTTAGAAAAAGTTCAACCTGTTGATATGTTCCCTGGCACTTCTCATACTGAAGTAGTTGGACGTTTTATAAAAAAATAATGAATTTTAAAGCTGAATAATCTCAATTTTTTATTGAGTTATTCAGCTTTTTTATATTGAACTTTCGTAATAAAAAAAGGGTGTATAATTTTTGGTGTTGGTACTTAAATGTATTAACACCTTTTTTACTTTTTTTCAAAAAAAA
>JADYUE010000005.1 GCA_021531615.1 Fusobacterium varium
ATACTACACCCTAGTTTTTATAACTAAAAATTAAGATGTAGTATATTTTTAATACTTTTATATTTTATTATCTGTTTACTATTTTAGCTAGAACTCCATTTATAAATTCAGATGTTTTTTCATCTCCATAAACTTTTGCAAGTTCTACTACCTCATTGATAACTATTTCACGTGGAGTATCTTCAAATAAAATCTCATATACAGAACATTTTAAAAGTGCTTTCTCTACATTTCCAATTCTTTCAAAACTCCAACCTGTGATATTATCTGAAATAGTTTCTAAAATTTCACTGTTATTTTCAGTAATTCCCTCCATATATTTCTTTATGAAAGCAATTTCATTTTCATTTTTTAGTGCTTCATCTCTAGTTAGATAACTGTCAAATATCTCTTTAGTACTTTCTTCTTTTATTTCTCCTTCAAATACTAATTTAAACAATTCTTCTCTAGCTACTCTTCTACTCATATTTTTCCTTTCTATTCTTTTTTAATTTTTAATCTTCTTTCATCTTTTCCAATATAAATTTTTTAATTTTTTTTGTAATTGTAATATCCCCTAATTTATATCCTATAATACTTAATACGATAATAAACAGTGTTTTTAACATTCCATATTCAACTAGCAATACTCCTATAACAAATCCTAAAAAACATCCTAGATATTTTTTCCAATTATTTATAAGAGCTACTAATAATTTTTCTAATAATTCTCCTAGCACTGTATCACCTCTACTCTTCAGCAGTTGATTCACTGATATTATCTGACTTTAATGAAATTTTAGAAATTTGCACTTCTATTTTTTCAACTTCTAATCCCATTTTTTCAGATAATCTTTGTTTTATCAATTCTTGTATAGAATTAGTTTTGTCAGCTACATTTCCATCAGTTAACATATCAAGTTTTATTTTTATACTAAATTTTCTACCTTTTTTTCCAGTGATAACTTTTATATTATTTATCTCTCTATCTTTAGATAATAACTCTTTAATAAAACTAATTACTGAATTAGCTGATATAGTTACCTTACCATTTTCAGTTTTTATCTCATAATCTCCTGTTTTTTCAAACAGTGAACATAATTTTAAAATTGATAATAGGAAATAAGCTACACAAACTATTACTATTACAACATTTGTTTTAATAGAATCAAGCGGATTAAATTTCACTATCACACTAGGCATCACAGTACATACAATACCAGTTATTGATAAGATGAAGATTCCTACCCAACCTAGAAAAAAAAGGAATTTATTTATCATAATAATCCCACCTTTAATAAAATTTAGAGGCGTTGTTCAGACGCCTCTTTAATATTATAATCCTTCTTGTATGTCTTCAACTTCTTCAGTAGTTTCTTCAGATATTATTTTAACATCTTGAACATATACATTTACTTCTACAACTTTTAATCCACTTAATTCAGAAACTGCTTTTAAAACAGCTTTTTGAACTTCATGAGCTACTTCAGAGATTGGATATCCATATTCTACGATTATAAATATTTCGATGCTACACTCTTTTTCTCCTACTTCTACTTTTACCCCATTAGTTGGTCTTTTCTTTCCTAGGATTTTACTTACTTCATCTACCATTCCACCAGCAAGTTTATATACACCTTCTACATCACTTGCAGCTTTAGCAGCTATTGTTTTTACTACGTCATCTGAAATTCTTATATTTCCTAATTCGTTCATTGAAAACACCTCCAAGTTTTATGTAACACTATTATATCTAATTTTCTTAAAAAAAACTACTATTTAATTGATTTTTAATTATTTTTTTTAGAAAAATTTTCTTCTATGAAGTTTGTTGAAGTTTTTCCTGCTAAGTATAGCTCATTTTCAAATACTTCTTTGTGGAATGGAATTGTTGTTTCTATTCCCTCAATTATATATTCATCAAGAGCTCTTTTCATCTTAGCTATTGCTTCCTCTCTATTAATTCCAAAGGCAATTAATTTTCCTATCATAGAATCATAGTAAGGACTTATCTCATATCCTTGATATGAGTGTGAATCTACTCTTATACCATTTCCACCAGGAACTATATATTTTTGTAATACTCCTGGAGATGGTAAAAAATCATTTTCTGGATCTTCAGCATTTATTCTACACTCAATAGCATGTCCAAATAAAACAACATCATCTTGAGTTATATTTAGTTTGTCTCCTGCTGCAACTTTTATTTGAAGTTTTATAATATCAAGCCCTGTTACCATCTCTGTTACAGTATGTTCAACTTGAACTCTTGTATTCATTTCCATAAAGAAGAAGTCATTATTTTTATCAACTAAAAACTCTAATGTTCCTGCTGAGTCATAGTTTATAGCTTTAGCCAATGTTACAGCTGCCTCTCCCATTGCCTTTCTAATATTGTATGGTAGTGAGAATGATGGAGCTTCTTCAATAAGTTTTTGATGTCTTCTTTGAATAGAACAATCTCTCTCTCCAAGATAGATTACATTTCCATGTTTATCTCCCATAATTTGTATCTCTATATGTCTTGGATCTTCAACAAATTTTTCTATATATACATCTGGGTTTCCAAAAGCTGATTCTGCCTCATTTTGAGCAGCTACTATATTAGCAGCAAGTTCCTCATCATTTCTAGCAATTCTCATACCCTTTCCTCCACCACCAGCAGTGGCTTTAATCATTACTGGGTATTTTATTCTTTCATTTACCTCTTTTTTAGCTTCTTCTACACTTTTGATTATTCCAGTTCCATTTGTTACTGGAACATTATTAGCTATTGCTGTTGCTCTAGCTGTTGCCTTATCTCCCATTTTTATAATACACTCTGGTCTAGGTCCAATAAATGCTATATTGTGCATTTCACAGATCTTTCCAAATCTAGCATTTTCAGATAAAAATCCATATCCTGGGTGAATTGCATCTGCTCCTGTAATTTCTGCTGCTGCTATGATATTAGGAATTTTTAAATATGATTCTGTACTTGAAATTCCTCCTATACAAACTGCTTCATCAGCTAACATTACATGTAAACTCTCTTTATCTGCCTCAGAATATACAGCAACTGTTTTTATTCCTAATTCTTTAGCTGCTCTAATTATTCTAACAGCTATCTCCCCTCTATTGGCTATAAGTATCTTTTTAAACATAACTTTTCCTCCTGGTAATCCAAATAGTTTAGATCATTATATTCTGATTTTTAATAATGGTCTTCCATAGTCTACTGGATTGCCATTTTCAATATATATTTCTTCTATTACTCCTGAAAAATTAGAACAGATAGTTGTATTTACTCCTATTGTAGTAATATATCCTATCTCTTGTCCTGATTTTATCTTTTGTCCAACTTCTATTATTGGAGTTCCATCTTTTTTCATATAGAAATATCTTCCAATATGGTCAGATAATACTTCTTTATACTTTATAGTTTCCTTAGTTTCTACAGGTTTTTGATCTCTTTTTATCTCTTTTTTTACTTCAGTAGTTGCTGTTCCTTTTATTGTCACTTTAAAATTTGTGTCTTCATATGAAACTTCAGTTAATTTTTGTTCATGTAAAACTTTCATTAACTCTTCTATAGTTTTTATATCAGCCTTCATAATCCCTCCTCATTTTTATATATTTTACCACTACAATTACTTTATTTCAACAAAATTACATTCTACTACTTTATAGTGATCTTGTCTACCCCTATCAATTCTATTATCTCATCTATAAATAATTTCGAAGGTAACACCTTGTATTTAGTAGATTTTACCTCTTTAGTAGTTTTTGTCTTGATAGCAAAGCTCAATTTTGTATCACCTAGATAGGATAAAATTATCTGTTTTAATCTACTAAATTTTTCTTTATCCTCCTCAGTAATTAAAATATATACAGTAAATCTTTTGTCATAGCATAGTTCATTTAAGAATCTTATATTTTTTACAATAACTTTTTTTGTTTCACTACCTTTGAAATAATCTGTCTGTATACTTCCCTCAATATATACAGCTTTTCCTTCAACAAAAATATGAGCATTTTCTGCATAATCCCTTGGAAATACTACACAACTAATCTTATCATAATAATCCTCTAGCTCAAATAAGCACATTACCTGTCCTGTTTTTTTAGTCACAACCTTCTTTATATCCCTAATTATTCCATATGTTTTAAAAATACGAGGACTTTTCTCCTCTTTAATATCTGCTATTTTATTTAATCTATACACATCTATTATATTTCTATAATTATCTAAAGGGTGAGCACTAAAATAGAAACCTAAATACTCTTTCTCTTTAGTTAATAGCTCCTCTATTGTATATTCAGCCATTTGTGGCAGCATAAATGCTCCTAAAATAGATTTAGCCTCTCCAAAAAGGTTCATCTGCTGAATATCATCCTCTTTCAATTTTCTATTAGCATAATCTAAAACTTTATCCACTGATTCAAACTTCTGTTTTCTATTTCCTGGCAAACTATCTAAAGCTCCTGCTAGAATAAGAGATTCTAAAGCTTTTTTATTTAATCCATCTTTACGAGTTCTCACTACAAAATCTTCGTAGTTTTTATACTCTCCATTTTCATTGTACTCTTGTAAAATTCTATCTGCTACTCCCTCTCCAACATTTTTTATTGCTGCCAATGAGAATACTACCCCATCATTATCAACGATAAACTTTGAACTAGCTTTATTTACATTTGGTAGATATAATTTTACATTGTGTATCTTTGCATCTTCTACATAATAAGCTACATCCTCTATGTGACTCATATCAGAAGTCATAAGAGCTGCATAATAGTATTTCATATAGTGAGCTTTAAAATATGCTGTCCAGTAAGCTATCATTGCATAAGCTGCTGAGTGAGACTTATTAAATCCATACCCAGCAAATTTATCAATAAGCTCAAACATCTCCACAGCTTTTTCTTTACTGTATCCATTTTTTATAGATCTCTCTACAAATTTATCCCTGTTCTCTTCCATTATCTGAACATTCTTTTTCCCCATAGCTCTTCTTAAAAGATCTGCCTCTCCAAGGGAGTAATTAGCCATTACATTGGCTATCTTCATAACCTGCTCTTGATATAGAATAACCCCATAAGTTTCTTTTAAAACTGTTTCTAGAGATGGATGAGGGTATTTTATCTCTGTAACACCATTTTTCCCATTTATAAAATCATCTACCATTCCAGATCCCAATGGTCCTGGTCTATACAATGCCAACAAGGCGATAATATCTTCAAATCTATCAGGTTTCAACTTCAACAGTATTTTTCTCAATCCTTGAGATTCCATTTGGAATACCCCTGAAGTATCCCCTCTTGATAACATATCATAAACTTTTTTAGAGTTTAAAGGAATATCAGACAAAACAATCTCTTCTCCTGTTCCATCTTTTATATAATCTATTGTTCTTTGAAGAATTGTAAGATTACGTAATCCTAAAAAGTCCATTTTTAGAAGTCCTAAATCTTCTAATTCCTTCATCTGATATTGAGTTGATACAACCTTATTTTTATTATCACTATACAGAGGAACTAGCTCTGTAAGAGGATCTTTTGTTATAACTATCCCTGCTGCATGGACAGAGGCATGTCTAACTTTATTTTCTATCTTAGCAGAGATATCTATTACCTTTTGCATCTCACTATCATTTAGATAAATATTTCTAAACTCCTCTACACTGTTTAAAGTTTGGCTTATTGTAGCATTAAAAGGAACTAATTTAGCTGCATTATCTATCTTACTAAGAGGTGTATCCATCACCCTTCCAACATCTCTTATAGCTGCCCTTGCTTTCATTGTTCCAAATGTAATAATCTGTGCTACTTTATCAGCTCCATACTTTTCTATTACATACTCAATAACTTCCTGTCTTCTTTCTTGACAAATATCTATATCTATATCAGGCATTGATATTCTTTCAGGATTCAAAAATCTTTCAAAAATCAGATTGTACTCTAATGGATCTAATTCAGTTATTCCCAATGCATAGGCAATTAAACTTCCTGCTGCTGATCCTCTTCCTGGTCCTATTGGTATCCTATTTTTCTTAGCATAGTCAATAAAATCCCATACTACTACAAAGTATCCTGCATACCCCATTTTCTCAATAATAGAAAGTTCATATTCTGCTCTCTCTATTATATTTTTAGTAAGTCCGTGAGGATATCTTCTATCTAATCCCATATATACTAATTTTCTTAAAAATCCCTCTATACTCTTAACACAAGTAGGAATTTTATACTCTGGAAACTTAAACTTTCCAAATTCTATACTGATATTACATCTTTCAGCTATCTCAACTGTATTATTTACTGCTTCTAAAAACTTTGTTCCTAAACCATCTATTATCTGCTCTCTGCTTTTCAAGAAAAGTTCATCAGTTTCAATTCTCATTCTCTTTTCATCTGAAACTTTTGCTCCAGTTTGTACACAAATCAAAATATCTTGTAGAGTATGCTCCCCTTCATTGACATAGTGTGTATCATTTGTAGCTACCATTTTTAAATTGTGTTCTTCTGCTACATCATATAATCTATCATTAAGTTCCTTTTGTCCCTTAACACCATTAGATTGAACTTCAATATAGAAATTATTCTTTCCAAAAATATCTATATACTGATTAACTGCTAAATCTATATTTTCCTTTGGTTCATTATCTAAAATTCTTCTTGAGATCTCACCTTGCATACATGCTGAAAGGGCAATTATCCCATCACTGTGATCTTTTAAAAACTCTTTATCTATTCTTGGTTTATAATAAAATCCTCTTAAATAGCTTTCTGAACTTATTTTTAAAAGATTTTTATATCCTATGTTATTCTCAGCTAATAAAATCAAGTGAAAGTTTCTTCCCTCTTTTGATTCCATTGAATTTTCTGCTACATATGCTTCTAAACCAATTATAGGCTTTATTCCCTTTTTCATAGCTTTTTTATAAAATTCAAGTACTCCAAAAAGATTTCCATGATCTGTTATAGCTATAGCTTGCATCTTTAAAGCAATAGCTCTATCCAAATAATCGTCTATTTTTCCAACTCCATCAAGGAGGCTATATTCTGTATGTAGATGAAGATGAACAAAATTTTTAATCATAAATTTTTCCTCCTTTTTAGCTTATATTTAACACATTATACCATAATTTAATATAAGTTTAGAAGAAATTCAAAAAAAGCTATGAACAAATCTTGCTCATAGCTTTTTCTAATTAATTTTTATTATTTATCAAATTTTATTTTTGCATCTTCTACAATTTTATCTAAGAACTCATCTAATTTCATAGATTCTTGTTGTTGAGATCCAAATCTTCTTATATTAACTTCTCTATTTTCAACTTCATTTTTACCAATGATAATTTGTACTGGAACTTTATATTTTCCATTAGCTTCTCTTATTTTATATCCAATAGATTCTGCTCTATCATCTAATTCTACTCTTATTCCTCTTTGTTGTAGAGCATTGAAGATATCTTGAGCATAAGGAACAACTTCATCATTGATAGTTAAAAGTTTTACTTGAGTAGGTGCTAACCATAGAGGGAATGCTCCTGCATAGTGTTCAATAAGGATACCTATAAATCTTTCAATTGATCCATAAACAACTCTATGTAGCATTACTGGTCTATGTTTTTCTCCATCTTCACCTATGTAAGTAATATCAAATCTTTCTGGTAAGTTGAAGTCTAGTTGAATAGTTCCACATTGCCAAGTTCTTCCAATAGCATCTTTAATTTTGAAGTCTAATTTAGGTCCATAGAATGCCCCATCTCCAGGGTTTAATTTATATGGTTTACCAATTTTTTCAAGAGCTCCAGCTAGTGCAGCTTCTGCTTTTTCCCAAATTTCGTCTGATCCAATAGCCTTTTCTGGTTTTGTTGAAAGCTCAATATGATATTCAAATCCAAATAGTTTGCTATAGAATTTATCTATTAATTGTACTACTCCTATAATTTCAGATTCAATTTGATCTGGAGTCATAAAGATATGAGCATCGTCTTGAGTAAATGATCTTACTCTCATAAGTCCATGAAGTGCTCCTGAAAACTCATGTCTATGAACAGTTCCTAATTCTCCACATCTAATTGGGAAATCTTTATATGAGTGTAGTTGAGATTTATAAGTAATTATTCCTCCTGGGCAGTTCATAGGTTTAATAGCAAATTCAGTTTCATCTATTGTTGAAGTATACATATTTTCTCTGTAGTTAAACCAGTGTCCTGAAGTTTCCCAAAGCTCTTTATTTAGCATAATAGGAGTCATTATTTCTTGATATCCAGCAAGTGTATGTTCTCTTCTCCATAGATCAATAAGAGTATTTCTTATTGCCATTCCTTTTGGAAGGAATATAGGGAATCCAGGTCCATATTCACTTACAAAGAATAGATCAAGTTCTCTTCCAAGTTTTCTGTGGTCTCTTCTTTCAGCTTCTTCTAATAGGTGTAGATAATCTTTTAATCTCTTATCATCAGAGAATGCAAATCCATAAATTCTTTGAAGCATTTTATTTTTAGAGTCTCCTCTCCAGTATGCTCCAGCTACTGATTTTAATTTAAATGCTTTTATGTAAGATGTAGAAGGTACATGAGGTCCTCTACAAAGATCCATAAATTCACCTTGTTTATAGAAAGAAAGCATCTCTCCTTGAGCAATCTCTTTTATTATTTCAACTTTGTAAACTTCTCCAAGTTTTTCAAAATGCTCAATAGCTTCCTCTCTGCTCATCATTATTCTTTCAATTTTTTCATTTTCTTTTACTATTTTTTTCATTTCAGCTTCAATTTTAGCTAAATCTTCTTCAGTAAATTGTACTTCTGGATCAAAGTCATAGTAGAATCCATTTTCTATAGCTGGTCCTATTGCAACTTTTGTTCCTGGGAATAATCTAATTACTGCTTGTGCCATAAGGTGAGCAGCTGAGTGTCTTATAACTTCTTCTCCCTCTTCAGAATCAGCAGTTACAAACTCTACCTTTGCATCTCTATCAAGAACAGTTGACATATCCATCTCTATTCCATCAACTTTAGCAGCTACTGATTTTTTTGCTAAAGAGTTACTAATACTTTTAGCAATTTCAAACATATTTACTGCACTTTCAAACTCTTTTATCTCTCCACTAGGTAATTCTATTTTCATATTTTCCTCCTCTAATTTATATAAATTAATCTATTACGTCTTCTGGTTTTAATCCATCAAATAGGTAAGTATCTGGAGTTGTTCTCTTATCTGCTCCAGTAGTAGCTCCAAGACCAAATATTGGTTTGTCTGGGAAAGCAAGTAATGTAAATTGTAGAGCTGCTCTCCATTCATAATCTCTTGTTCCTAGATCATACTCTTGTTCATAAGCTAATGCCCATTGATAATATCCAAACTCTCTTCCTATTTCAATTCCTAATCCATCTAAAGATTTTTTATTTCTATTTTCTGCAGATTTATCATTGTAGTTTTCATAGAACTTAGCATATGTTCTAATATTCCATCCTTGGCTTGGTTTTCCTATTTTAGCCATCAGACTTACTTTATGCTCTCTATCAACTTTATTCCATTTATTATCTTTATTCCATCCAGCATTATCATCTATCTCATAACCAATACCATATCTATTTTGTGAATAGAATATCTTTGCATTTACCTCTTCTAATGAATCCCATAAATCTCCAGTTTTATCATATCTTGCTTCATTTCTTTGAGCCATTAGATAAACTTTAAAATTACGTTTATAATCTCCTAAAGAATTAAATCTATCATACATTATACTATTTAAGTTGAAGTTTACACTATTTCTTTCTCTATCTCTTAAAATATCTCTTACTCTATAAAGTTCAGCTTGAGAAAGTGTATTTGAATCTTTATCAAACTCAAGTTCTGCATAATTTTTTAACTCTTCATCTGTAAATCTCTTATCTCTATATTCATAAGTTAATGATAGTACATCAGAGTTTCCTGTATTTCTCATCTCTCCATCAATATTACGTTTAGCTCCATCTTCCTTATGTTTATAGTCTTCATAAGTTACAGCATAGTAGTTTTCTACATCTCCACCATCTAAGAAAGATACCTTATAAATTTTATTATCTACATCTAATTCTCTCTTATTAATTTCATAGTTATCTCTAACATCTGTACCTTGGCTAAAGCTAATTCCTAATTGATTATCGTCAAAACTATAATTATATCCATAAGTATTAGCTCTAATTTTTTCCTTAGCATTATCCACATATTTCATATCCCAAATCTTAGAATCTATACCTTGAGTTTCATATGAAAACTTATGATTATCATATGTATATGATCCTCCATAATTGATAAATGTTAAATCGTTGTAGTTATGATCTCTCATATTTTCATTTGTATATCTTCTATCTTGTCCATAGTTTAATGTTAAAGATTGTTTATCATCAATTTTAAATGTTAAATCATTTTTAAATAGTTGTCCATTTAGATTATCTGTACTAGCTGGATTTTCAGCTCTCTTATACTCTACATTATATACAGTTTCTGTATTTCCAACTGTTGTAGTTACTGTGTCCTTAACTTCATAGATATTATCTTTATTTTTTAATCTAATCTCTTTTGAACTTACTTTTTTCTTTCTATCTTTATCAACTGTATCTCCAAAGTTTATATCTCCAGAGTCATAATCATATCTTTGATAGAAAAGTTTCAGATCATTATTCATAGCAAAATCAATTTTTCTATCCTTATCTTCTCTATTATCAAAAAGATCTACTACATGGTTTAATTTCAATTGAGTTCTTAAAGTTGAATCCTCTCCAGTAGCATAATTTTTACCATAAGGATTATATCCCTTATCATATTTATCATATCTAATTCCACCAAATAGAGCTAACTCTCCATAATTTCCTAAAGATATCTCATTTTGCTCTGCACTTACTTCATAGAACTTTGATTCATTTACATATTTTCTATATGAACCCTCTTCAAAATCATGTGTATAGTAATATATACCATCTCTATCCCAAAACTCCTCTTTTGTCTCTCCAGATGCAAAAGTGAATTTAGTAGTATCATCATAGAAATCTATATATCCTCTAACTTCTCTAAAATCGTGGTAAATAATATTTTCAAATCTATTATATTCTTTGCTTCTTTCATTAGGTAGATGTCCAGTTCCTGCAATGCCATCTTTATTAATAACATTTTCTCTTAATGGATCTTTAGTCAAATCAAGCTTTCTAGTATACTCATTTACATTTAAACCAGCTTTTACTCTATAATCTCCATAAAGATCATAATCTCCAAAAGAGATTCTCAAGTCTTTGCTATCATATTGACTATACTCTCTTATCATACTTGGATTATAGTTATAGTACAGCTTTCCACCTAAAAGAGTGTTAAATTTCAACAGAGAATCTAACTTAGGATCTCGTTCCCAAAGTCCTAATTTTCTAAATTTATCTCCATTTTTCTCATCATAGCTAAATCCAATATTATTCTCTTTTTCAAAGAACTCAAACCCAAAATCTTCAGCTCTTGATTGAGTATCATTTAAAGTAGATCCTGGATCCATATCATATAAGTAGTTATAGTATCCACCAATTTTATATTTTGCATTATCCTTATATAATGATACTTGAGAAAATAGATCATTATCTATATTGCTTCCATAATCAATATCATCTATATCATCATATACCATCCAAGCATAAGCTTCCTTGTCATCAGTTAATTTTAATCTAGTCTTTAAAGTGATATCTTTATTTTCTCCAAGCTCTTTTAAATTAGAGTTCATTGAGAAGAATGTCATATTAGAATCTAATTTAGGTCTTTTTACTTTATTATTATGGAAAAAACTATTTCCCTCATAATCAGTAATGATATCATCTAACTTAGGTATCATATTATATGTTGCATTTATAGTATTAAAGTATAATTTTCCCTTTTCTCCATTATATTCGTGAGTATAATTTACTCTATACCTTTTATGTTTTTCCTCATACTCTACATCTGATTTTTTATCTTCTGGTTTATCTGCCTTTGACCATACTAAAGCATCATCAATATCAAGTTTAGCAGTTCCAAATTTATCAGTAGTATACCAGTTTTCCCATCTACCTATTAAAAGTCCCATTTGATCAGCAAATTTTGGAGCAAATCCACCTCTGAATTTACTGTCCTTATCTCCATACAAAAATCCCCATGAAGTTTGCCAACCATAGTAGTCTTTTGTCCCCCATTCTGGGAATAGTGGAACTTTAGATCCTTCTCTTATATTTAATCTATACCACGGAAGTGAGAATGGAAAAATATCACTACTTCCCATATAGAAGTCACTTCCTTTTAAAGTTAATTGCTTATCAGGTTCAACAATTATCTCTTTAGATAGGAAATGATACCCAGCCTTATCAGGATCTCCAGTTTCTGCTACATTATAATCAGTTGTTATCCAACCATTATTTATAAAAAGTTTTCCATTGTTGTAATCAAAAACTTTTCCTCCAAAATAGATCTTATCATTTGGAGCTTCTCCACCTGTAACTTTTCCAATCTCTAGATATCCAAAGTTATCATAAAAAACTCCTTGATTTCCATCAAGAGAAACATCTCCCTCTTTTGATTCTATCTTTAAAACTCCAGTAGGTTGCTCTACTTGAGCTATTAAATTATCTTTTAAATAAACTCTATTTTCTTCTTTATCTCTTCTTAAATTAAATACTTTTAATTTTAAGTTTCCATACTTTAAATTGACACCATTTTGAGAAGTAATAGTATCAGTAAGAAGATCTAACTCAACTTCGTCAGCTCCTCCTATTATTCTATCATCTTTTTTTTGTCCTATTTCATTCATAGGAACCGTGGTTATTCCAAATGTAACTAAAGAAACTATAATAAAAGATGCTACTAATAATAATTTTCTCCTCATCTACAATCCTTCTCCTTAAATACTCAGTGTGAACTTCTTCTTGGGAAGTAGTTGCTTTTGTTAGCCAACTATATTTACCAAGCTATCCCCGTAGTTCCTACGGTTCTTTATACTTTCTTTTAGACTGCTTGTCTTATTCTTAGACCTTCAGCCAATATATTTTTACTTGCATTTATATCTCTATCATGATGAGCATGACAAATTGGACAAGTCCACTCTCTTATATCAAGAGTTTTCTTGCCATCATGATGCCCACATACAGAGCATATTTGACTTGACGGATATAGTCTATCAATTTTTATTATCTCTTTACCATACCATTTTGCTTTATACTCCAATTTATTTACAAAACTAGTCCAAGATACATCAGCGATAGATTTAGCTAATTTATGATTATGAAGTAATCCTTTTGTATTTAAGTCTTCAATACAAATAATATCGTGGTTTTTAATAATATATGTACTCAACTTATTTAAGAAATCTATCCTCATATTCATAATTTTTTCATGTATTTTAGCTACTTTAATTCTTTGTTTTTGATAATTTTTACTTTCGCTTAATTTTCTATTTTCTTTTTTAGCAATTAAAAATCTTTTTGATAATTTTCTTTGTTCTCTTTTTAATTTATTTTCTAATTGTTTTCTGAATTTAAGATTTTCTATTTTTTCTCCAGTAGATAAAATAGCTATATCTTTTATACCTAAATCAATTCCTATAGCTGAATTAGTTTTTGGTAATTCTTGAATATCACTTTCACATAACAAAGAGATAAAATACTTACCACTTCCATTACAAGAAATAGTAGCAGATTTTATTATACCCTCTATTTTTCTATGCACTTTTATTTTTACTAATTCTTTTAACTTAGGAATTTTTAACCAATTTTCAAAAATGTTTACAGTTCCATTTTGATTATTAGTTGTATAACTTTGTACAGGATTTTTTTTAGATTTGAACTTAGGAAAACCAATAGATTTATCTCTAAAAAAATTTTTGTATGCTTTATCTAAATTCATTTGAGCATTAGCAAGAGCAAGACTATCAACTTCTTTTAGAAATTCATACTCTTTTTTATATTTTGCAGGAGTAGGATATTTTAATTTTTTATCAGAGTTACCCTTACTTTCTTCATATGCTTTAATTCTATCATTTAGCATAAGATTATAAACAAGGCGAACACAACCAAAAGTTTTACTAAAAAATATCTTTTGTTCATCGCTTGGATAAATTCTAAATTTATATGCTTTTAGCTGTTTCATCAGTCCACCTCCCTCAAAATTTTTTGTAACTATATTATAGCATATTTTTCTAAAAACAATAGAGCAATTCATCACACCACCTACAGAGGTGGGCGACTTCTTGCCTGTTATGTTAAATAATTATATCACAATTGAGAATAAAATAAAATAATTGTATAAATTTTATCTAAAAAATAGACAAAAAAGCTGTTGCTTTAAAAGCAACAGCTCTATTTTTTCCTAATAAACAGTTAATTTTTCAATTATCTCTTCTTTAGGTCTAAGTCCTACCACTTCTTTAACTCTTACTCCATCATCAAAGATAACTATAGTGGGGATGCTCTTTATTCCAAATTGTCCTGCAAGACTAGGATTTTCATCAACATTCACTTTATATATTTTCATATCTAGTATATTTGACACCTCTTCTAGAATTGGAGATAACAATTTGCAAGGACCACACCATTCAGCCCAAAAGTCTACAATTACTTTTCCCTTGCCTTCTATTACTTTTTCTTGAAAAGTAATCTCATTCAAGTTTATTAAACCACTCACTAATGTTCCTCCTTTTATGGAATATTACCTTTTTTAATTTATACAATCTCTTGTATTGTACAAAGTTATTCAAAAAAAATCAAGCTTTTTATATATATAATTTTCTCATAATAGTGTTTTTATCATCATTTTCTCTTACACCTTTAATAAGTGTGATTCCTTTTGATACATCTCCTATTAATATTGCACCTTTTAACTTATTATTTTCAAAATAAAGTTTTTTATACAATTTCTTTGTAGTATCTATCTCTTGTACAAATTCTTCACTATTATCACTATTTCCAATTGTTCCTATAGAGATTAATTTTATATTCATTCCATCAAAATTTAATGGTTGAATTTGCTCTTTATATTGAGCTTCTCCTCCACAAGCATTTATTCCAGCAGTCTTTCCTTGCTCCATAGCTACTTGCCACAATCCAATTATTTTTCCATTGTATTCTGCCACATCTCCACAAGCATAAATATCCTTCATAGAAGTTTCCATTTTTTCATTTACAACTATACCTCTACCTATATTTAAACCTAAGTTTTGAGCTAACTCTTTATTTGGAGCTATTCCAGCACTTATAATAACTAGATCAGCTAATATATGTTGTCCATTTTCTAATGCAATAGAAGTCACTTTTTCTTCTCCCTCTATAGCACTTACAACTACACCTTTAAATATTTTTACCCCTGCTTGTTCTATAGCAGCTTCTAATATTTCTGATCCTTGTTCATCTAATTGTTTAGGTAATATTCTTTGCATCATCTCTATAACTGATGTTTCTATTCCTAATAATTTTAATCCCCAAGCAGCTTCTAATCCAAGTACTCCTCCACCTATAACTACTGCTCTTTTACAATTCTTAGCATACTCTTTTACTTTTTCAGTATCTTCCATATTTCTTATTACAAAAACTCCAGATACATTTGAGTTTTTAATTGGTGGAACAAAACATTTTGCTCCTGTTGCTAAGATAAGTTTATCAAATTCTCTCTCTTCTCCATTTGAAAGAACAACTTTTTTATTTTCATTATCTATTGAAGTTACTCTTACTCCTTTAGTTAATTTTATATTTTTATCTTCATACCAACTATCTTTTTTTATTTTTAATCTATCCATTTCCATATCTTCACAAAGATATTCAGTTAATTTTGTTCTATAATATGGATCTGCTTGTTCTTCTCCTATAATTTCAATTTCAGCTGAACTATTTTTTCCTCTTGCTCCATCAGCTGCTGAAACTGCTGCAACTCCACTTCCTATTATTAAAATCTTTTCATCTTTTCCTTCAGCTACCTCTTCTGGAGCCTCTTGAATCTCTGTCACTTCAAATAGATCTTTTCCTACTCCACAAACTGGACAAGTATCTGGACACTCATCATACGGAAATACTTCATCACATACTGTACATCTCCAAACTTTTCCTGAAAGTTTTTTCTCTTTTTCTACATTTTCCACTTTTTTCTCTTCAGACTTTACTTCAGAAAAATATTCACTTCCAACATTACAAATTGGACATACTTCTGGTGCATGATCTCCTTCACATACTATTCCACAAATACTACATACCCACTTTTTCATCTTCTCTCCTCCATTATCTAGTTAAAAACTTACTATTCCTAATTATATACTAGAAATGTCAACTATTTCCTTTTTTCTCTCTCTTCTTTTTCTCTTTCAGCTTGAGATTTATTTACATATAAAGGTTCTAACGTATATAAATTATCTTCAGGTAGATGTAATGAAATTTGAGCAGCTACCCCAGCTCTAGGAATAGAGTTTGCTTTAGAAAAAATAGTATAATCCTTTTCTAAAATCTCATTTATAAGCTTTTCATTAACTGTTGCTCCATCACCTATAAATGTAACTTTTTTACCTTTAAGATCATCTAAAATCTCTCTTAATTCTCCATCTTTATACTCTTCCTCTCTAAGTAAAATATTATCAATATATCTATACTTAGAAAAATATACTCTCTCTTTTCTTGCATCTATTAAAGGAACAATTATATCTTCTCTATTTTCTCCCATATGTGCTAAAACATCTAACTCATTTACTCCTACTATTGGCTTTTTCAATGAATAAGCTAAACCTTTAGCTATTGCAGTTCCTATTCTAATTCCTGTAAATGAACCTGGTCCTATTGTAACAGCTATTCTATCTACATCTTTTATAGTCAATCCTGATAATTTAAAAAGAGAATCCACAGCATCCATAATCACATTTGAATGATTTACTTTAACATAAAGATTTATCTCTCCTATTACTCCTGTTTTATCATCATAAAGAGCTACACTTCCTATTTTAGTAGCTGTATCAATAGCTAAAACCAACATACTTTAACATCTCCTCTTCCTTCTCTAAATTTCCTACATATCTTATCTCCACTTCTCTATCCTCTTCTCCATGATGATAAAGTTTTATCTCAATATACTCTTTAGGAAGTTCACTTTCTATAATATCAGCCCATTCAATCAAAACTATTCCACCATTATTTAGATAATCTTCATAACCTACCTCATATATTTCCTCTGCTTCACCTAAACGGTATACATCAAAGTGATATAATGGAAGTCTCCCTGAAAAATATTCTAAAACATAGTTAAATGTAGGACTTTTTATACTCTCTGTCACACCTAGCTTTTTAGCAAAAGTTTTAGTAAAAGTTGTTTTTCCTGTTCCTAAATCACCTATCAAAGCTATTGTTGTATTTTCTTGAGAATAATCTGCTAATTTTTCAGCAAGAGTATTTAACTCACTAAATGTTAGTATCTTTCTCATCATTTCCTCCATCCTTAAATTGGATTTTTTTCACTATATTAGTTGTAGATTTTCCCTCTACAAAAGAAAGTATTCTTACTTCTCCACCATTCTTTTCAACTGTTGCTGTTTCAGGTAGTTTATTTTTATCATAATCTCCACCTTTAACATGGATTGATGGTTTTAATTTTTCCAATGTTTCAATTGGAGTTAACTCTTCAAAAATAACTGTAAAATCCACTGCTTTTAATCCTGAAAGCATCTCTGCTCTATCTATCTCATTATTTATTGGTCTACCTTCACCTTTTAACTGTCTAACTGAATTATCTGAATTGACACCAACTATTAGAATATCTCCTTGTTTTTTAGCTTCATTTAAATATCTCAAATGTCCAACATGTAAAATGTCAAAACAACCATTTGTAAATACAACTTTTTTACCTTGTAATTTTAATTCTTCTATTAATTTCGCTGCTGTTTCTTTACTTAAAATCATTTTTCTACCTCCATTTTATAAAGTTCTTCTATAAAATCAAAAATTATTTCTGCTGTCATTCCCCAGATAATTTCATCTTGATAATTATAAAAGTATACCTCTCTTGAATTTCCACTCCAAGATCCATAATATCTTTCTGGCAAATTATAATCTTTAGGTGAAAATTCTGGAATATTCTTTACTCCTATTTTCTCTATCTTAGGTTTATTATATTTAAAAAATTCCATAGGAACAACCACTAATTTTTCTACTTCTTCTTTATTAAAATTAAACTCCTCTATTTTTTCTATATTAATATATCCAACATAGACATCCAATAACATTCCAGAAGCATTAATTAAAGTTCCATATTTACCTATAATATCTATTTTTTCTCTTTCTATTCCCAACTCTTCAACAGTTTCTCTAATAGCTGTCTCTTTAGCGCTTCCATCTTTTTCCTCAAATTTTCCACCAGGAAAAGATATCTCTCCTCCCTGTCTTATTTTTAAGGCTCTTTTTTCAAAAATTATATACTCTTTTCCCTCTAAATTAATTATACCAATTAATACAGCTGAATTAATATATCTTTTTTTTCCAATGATTCTAAAACTATCCATTTTTAAAATTTCTGTTATCTTTTCCCTCATTTTTTAGATTACACCTCAACAAAATTATACCATTTTCCACAAAAAGAGCAACCTAATTTTATTATCTTTAGTTTTAGGACACTTTATATAATTTCCTTTATAAAAAAAGAAGAAATAGGTTTCCCCATCTCTTCTTAAATTTTTTACTATTTTGTTCCGAATATTCTATCTCCACAATCTCCAAGACCTGGATAAATATATCCTTCATTTGTTAATCCTTGATCTATCTTAGCTGTATAAATAGCTACATCAGGATGTTTTTGAAGAAGTTTTGCTATTCCTTCAGGAGCTGATACAAGACACATAAATATTATATCTTTAACTCCTTGTGATTTTAGATAATCTATTGCATAAACAGCAGATCCTCCAGTTGCTAACATAGGATCAACTACAATTACTTTTCTTGAAGTTATATCTACAGGTAATTTACAATAGTAGTAAACTGGCTCTAATGTTTCTTCGTTTCTATATACTCCAACATGTCCTACCTTTGCTGTTGGTACTAGATCTAAAATCCCATCCATCATTCCTAGTCCTGCTCTTAAAATAGGTACTATTGCTAATCTCTCTTGAAGTTCATATCCAGTTGTTGTCATCAATGGAGTTGTTACTTCAACCTCATTTAATTTTAGTCCTTTTGTTGCTTCATAAGTCATAAGTTTTGCAATCTCATTTAGATTTTCTCTAAAAGCCTTTGTGTCTGTTCCACAATTTCTTAAAATTGTTAGTTTGTGTTGGATCAAGGGATGATTAATTTCTATTACTGCCATTTTTTTCCTCCTGTTTTCCTTTTTTTCCTCGTAATATTATATCAAATATTTTAGATTTTTCCAAATAAAAATATGGATAAATCTAGGTATAAAAAAACAGGACTCTAAAGTCCTGTTTAATACTACTATTTGTTGATGTTGTATCTTTTGTTGAATTTGTCAACTCTTCCTGCAGCATCAATAAATTTAGCTTTTCCAGTATAGAATGGGTGGCATTTTGAACATACTGCTACTTTAAGTTCAGTTCCTTTAGCATAAGTTGATCTTGTTTCGAATTTTTCCCCACAAGTGCACTCTACAGTAACAACATTGTATTGAGGATGAATATTTTTTTTCATTGATTTTTCACCTTCCTAACAAAAATTTTCTTAATATCTCAAGAGATTCTATCACAAATATATAACTTTTGCAAGATTTTTTTTAGTCCCAATCCATCTTTTTTCTTATTTTTAATCTTTAATAATCTTTAACTAAAAAATAAATAATATAATTGTAAAATTTTGTAATTTAGGTTAATATAAGATATATGATTATTACTTGGAGGAGTTGTGAAGAAAAAATTTTATGCTTACTTTCTTGAAAATGAAAGTAGAAATGGTATTTGTGAAACATGGGATGAGTGTAAAGCCATAGTACATGGAAAAAAAGCTCGTTATAAATCTTTTCCATCTTTAGAAGAAGCAAAAGATTGGTTAGAACAAGGTGCTAAATATGAAAAAAAACTATCTGACCAACTTTTTAAAACAAAGGTAGATAAAGAAAAATTAAAGAGTCAATTGACAGAGGGAATATATTTCGATTCTGGAACAGGAAGAGGAATTGGTGTTGAAGTTAGAGTTACTGATTTAAGTGGAAGATCTCTTTTAGATGAAAGTAGTATAAAATTTAAAATTAATCAATTTGGAAATCTTCATTTAGGACATGATCGAACAAATAATTATGGTGAGTTAGTAGGATTATTCTTAGCTTTGGATATAGCTATTCAAAGAGGGGAGAGACATATTTTTGGAGATAGTAACCTTGTTATATTTTTCTGGTCTAAGGGAATCTATCGTAAAGAAAATTTAAACGAGAAAACAATATCTTTAATTGAAAAAGTTGTAGAAAAGAGAAAAGAATTTGAAAAAATTGGTGGAAAGATAGAGTATGTTTCTGGTGATGTAAACCCAGCAGATTTAGGATTTCACAAATAATATTTAGGAGGAGTTTATGGAAACTTTTACACTTTTTAGTACTGAACACTTTTGGTTTATTGGAGGAGGTTTTTTAGGGATACTTGCACTTACAATGGTATCAGCATTTCTTCCTAAATATAAATTTGCTCAATTTAGTGCCATAGTTATCTTATTGATTAAGATAGCAGAACTTTCTTATAGACATATATATGTAGGAGAACCTATCTACTCTTTACTTCCTCTACATATGTGTAATTTAACACTAATAATTGCTATTTTAACAATGCTAACTAAGTCACAAAAATTATTTCAATTAACTTATTTCTGGTGCTTAGGAGCTCTCTTTGCAGTGATTACCCCTGATATAAAATACTCTTTTCCTCATCCTTTAACATTGAGTTTTTATATCACTCATTTTTATCTTTTATTTGCTGCAATCTATGGAATTTTATTTTTTAACTTTAAACCAACTTTTAAAGGTTGGATAAATTCTTTTATTACTTTAAATATCTTTGCTTTTATTATTTTCTTTATCAATAAAAAGCTTGGAACTAACTATCTATATGTAAATAGAATTCCTAATTTCTCTTCACCATTAGATTATTTTGGACAATGGCCTTACTATATTATTGTTGTTGAAATAATCTATTTAATACTAACTTATGGTATCTACTATCCATTTAGAAGAAAAACTTACAAATATTCAACTAAATATTTCTAAAACAAAAGCTCCCAAACTAGGGAGCTTTTATATTTTCTATTAATCTTTTAAATATTTTTCAAACCAGTTAGTCATCTCTTCAAGTCTTCTAACTCTATGTTTAGGTTTTCCACTTCTTGAAAGTTCATGATTTTCTCCTCTAAACATACAAAGTCTTGCTTCTACTCCATGATATTTTAATGAAGTAAACATTTGAATTCCCTCTGCTAACCAACATCTATAATCCTCTTCTGAATGAATAAATAGTGTAGGTGTCTTAACTTTATCTGCATATTTCATTGGAGAATGCCACCATAATTTATCATGTTCTATCCAAGGGCTTGAAGCATTTTGGTCAGCATTAAAGTAATATCCTATATCTGTTGTTCCAAATTTAGATATCCAGTTTGCTATACTTCTTTGAGAAGCTGCACATCTAAATCTATCAGTATGTCCAATTATCCAGTTTGTCATAAATCCACCATATGATCCACCAGTTACTCCGACTCTGTCAGCTTTTATTGGATATTTTTCTAATACTACATCTGTAAATTTCATTAGATCATCATAATCTACAGTTCCATATTTTCCTCTAATATCTGCAAAGGCATTTCCTCTTCCATCTCCACCTCTTGGATTACAGAAGAATACGAAATATCCCATGTTTGCCCATACTTGCATCTCATGATAGAATACTTCTCCATAAACTGTTTTTGGTCCACCATGAATATCTAAGATAGCTGGATAAGTTTTTCCCTCTTCATAATCTGTAGGTTTTAGTACCCAACCTTCAATCTCCATTCCAGCATCATTTATAAAGTTACATCTTTCTGGGAATGCTAATTTCTTATCATTGTAAACATTTTCATTAAATTTAGTTAGTTGAACTTCCTCTTCTCCTACTACATCATAAATCTCTTGTAATCTTAGTCCTCTAAGTCCTGCAAAAACAATTTTTCCATCATATACATCATAAACATCTACTGTACCATTTGCTTTTGTAAGAACTTCTTCATTTCCTTCAAGATCTATACTATTTAAGAAAGCATCTTTATTTACAGTTGTAGGGAAGTAAAGTTTATTATCTACTACTCTATAACCTTTTCCACCACCATATTTACAATCGCTTCCAACTGTATTTAACATCCAAGTATCATGTTTTTTCAATAAAACTGCTTCTCCATTTTTTAAAGTATAGAAGCTTGGGTTTTGGTTTAATCCATACTCTTTACAATCATTTAAAGAACAAATTACTGTATCTCCTATAAATTCAGCAAAACTTACTCTAAAATCTTTTTTAGGTAATAAAGTTTCAGTTTTTCCACTTGCTATATTATAACAATAGATTCCCTCTCTTTGTTCCATTTTTCCTTCATATTCATTTCCAACATAAAGGATTTTTCCATCTTTATATGAGAAATAAGTTACTGCCATTAATTCTGAAGTTACAGGTGTAGCTTTTTTCTCTGCTCTATTATATAGATAGATTCTATTTCTTTTCTTATTTGTAAATCCACCACCATTACTCCAGAAAGGAATTTCATCTAATACTTCGTAATCTTTATTTTCTTGGAATTTTTTAACTGCTTCTGCTCTCTCTTCTCCAGTTAAAGAGTTTATATCAGTTCTATAATTATCATATTTAGCTGTTAATAGGAAATTATCCTCATCTATAGCTTTTATAGCTGTAACTGTCAAAGGAATATCCATATATTTTTCAGCTTCTCCACCATTAATTTTTATAGCATAATATGAAGTCCAAGTTTCTCCTTGACTTACTTTTTCATTTATCTTTTTATCTCTAGTAGCTGGGAATAAAATAGTTGAATCATTTAACCATAAAAATGATCTTTCTTCATTAAGTCCAGTTAATTTACTGTATTCTTTTGTAGTATTGTCTAAAAGCCAAATGTTTGATTGATAATTGTTATTATCATAATCAGCCTTGTGTACTATAAATCCTGTTTTTGCTCCATTTGGTGAAATTTCAAGATTAGAAATAAATTTGTAATCTAAAAAATCTTTTAATTTTAAATTTTCCATAACTGTCCCCCTTATAGTTTTATTCTTTGTTCTGCTAATTTTAATTATAGCTTATAGATATATATATTACAATTCTTTTCTAAACTTTTCTATAAAGTAAAAAAATTTTTAATTTTCTATTTTTACAAAATTAAGTTATAATCTAATTGTAAAATAATATAAAATTACTTATAGGAGAACAAAAATGTATTTAAAAGCAGTTGAGATTTTTGGATTTAAATCTTTTGGAGAAAAAGTTTATATAGAGTTTAATAAAGGGATTACATCTATTGTAGGACCTAATGGAAGTGGAAAATCAAATATCCTTGATGCTGTATTATGGGTATTAGGAGAACAATCATATAAAAATATAAGAGCTAAGGAGAGTGCAGATATTATTTTTTCTGGTGGAAAAGATAAAAAACCTATGAACTCTGCTGAAGTTTCTCTTTTTATTGATAATAGTGATTCTTTTCTTCCAATAGAAAATAATGAAATTAAAATAACTAGAAAAATCTATGTAAATGGAGAGAATGAGTATTATATAAACGATGTAAAAACTAGATTAAAAGATATAGGGAATCTTTTTCTAGATACTGGAGTTGGGAAAAGTGCTTACTCTGTAATTGGTCAAGGAAAGGTTGAACGTATTATAGGTTCATCTTCTAAGGAGATCAAAGGAATTATTGAAGAGGCTGCTGGAATAAAAAAATTCCAACAAAAGAAAAATGAAGCATCTAAAAATTTATCCAATGTTGAGATGGAATTAGAAAAAATAGATTTAGTTTTAAATGAAGTTGGAGAAAATAGAGATAGAGTTGAAAAACAAGCTGGTAAAGCTCAAGAGTATCTTAACTTAAAAGATGAGAAAGATACTCTTGCAAAGGGAATTTATAGTGCTGAATATAATGATAGAAAGAATATATTAAAGGATGAAAATCAACTTAAAGAAAATCTAATCCATGAAATTAATAGATTTGAGGATGAATTTAATAAAATTGAAAAAAGATTAGAAACTATTGATAGAGAAAAACTACAACTAAAAAAAGAGATTGAAGAGATAAGTAGCAAAAATCAAGAGTTGAAAAATGATATTGAAATTAAAGAGAGAGAAAAAGTTAAAATAAGTGAAAGAGCTATTGGATATAAAAGAGAACTTGAAGATAGATATGAAAGGGTTAAAAATAGTAGTTTAAAATTAAATGAAAAAGAGGCTCTTTTAAATTCACTTACTAAAGAAAAAGATGAACTAAAATCAAAAATTGAAGAGCTTGCTAAAGAAAATATCAAATTTGAAGAAGAGGTAAAAAATCTAACTAACTCAAAAAAAGAACTAGAACTTGGAATAGAACTAAAGAAAAAGAGAGTCATGGAACTTGAAATAGAAAAGATGAAACTTTTAAATGATATAGAAACTTCTAGTAGAAGAATTAAGGGAAGCAACTCTAAGGTAACTAATTTAAAAGCAGAGTTAGAATCTTATGATAATAAATTAAATTTAATTTTAAAAGATATTGAAAAAGCTGGAAATGATAAAGATAATAAAGAAAAAAAATTAATAGAAATTGAAAAAAGAGGACAATTCTTAGAAGAGGAAATAAGTAAGATTAGTCAACAGAGTAATAGATTATCAGAAATTTTAAGAAGTTCTGAATATGATGAAAAAAGATTTTCAGCTAAACTACAATCTCTTTTAAGAATGGAAGAGAATAATGAAGGATTTTTTAAAGGTGTTAAAGAAGTTTTAAATAGTAAACTACCTGGTGTTGAAGGGGTATTTATCTCTTTAGTATCTGTTCCTGAAAAATTTGAAAAAGCTATTGAGGCTGGAGTCCCTGGAAATATTCAAGATATTATAGTTGATAGTGGAGAAACTGCCAAAAAAGCTATCTCTCTTTTAAAAGAGAGAAAAGCTGGAAAAGCTTCTTTCTTAGCCCTAGATACAATTAAAGTTTCGCCTAAAAAAGAGTTAAATATCAATATTCCTGGAGTGATTGGACGTGCCTCTGAATTAGTACAAACTCAAGATAGATATAAAATTGTTGTAGACTTTGTTCTTGGAAATCTTTTAGTTGTAGATACTGTTGATACTGCTTTAAAGATTGTAAAAAGCAATAGTTTTATGGGAAATATAGTAACTTTAAGTGGAGAACTTTTAAGTTCAAGAGGAAGAATTACTGGGGGAGATTCTGGAAATTCAACAGCTAATCAAATTTTCGAAAGAAAGAAAGAGATTAGAACTTTAAAAGAAACTGTTTCTAAATTACAAGAAACTATAAAAAATAGTGTAGCAGAGCAAAATAATCTGAGTAAAACTTTAGAAAAATTTGAAAATGAAATTGATAAAATCGATTCATTAGAAGATGGAACAAGAAAACAACTAAAATTAGCTGAAGAGTTATACAACGATTATATTTTGAAAAAAGAGAGAATTGAAAAAGATAGACGTATTGTTAAAGTTGAATTAGAAGAAGAAGAAAAATATAGTAATGAATTTGAAAAAAGAATAACAAACTCTAAAAATGAGAGAGAAAAAATAGAGCAAGTTATCTCTGAAATTAAATTAGATGAAGAAAAAGAGGGAAAAGAGATAAATAATCTAAACTCTATCATTGAAGAAAAGAAAAATCAATTTTCTGATGTTAAAATTCTCTATATGAATAGTCAAGATAAAGTTGGACAAGTAGATCGGGAATTAGAAAGAGAAAGAAAAGAGAAAGAATCTATCTTAGAAGATAAAAAACATATGGAAGATAAAATAATATTCCTTGAAAAAGAGATTGAAGATTTAACTAAAAATGGAGAGGCTCTTCAAAGAGAAGTTAATGAAAAAATAGCAAAATATGAAAGTGAAAATAGTGAGGTTTCAAATAGAAAATCTAACTTTGAAACTCTTAGCAGTGAAGAGAGAGAGTTAAATAAAAGTAGAAAAGAAACTGAAAGTTATCTTCTTCATAAAAAAGATAGTTTTAATAGAGTTGAGGAGAGCTTAGAAAGAAATAGAAAAGAGATTGAAAAATTAGAGGAGTCTCTATCTAATTTAACTGAAGTTGCTACTATTGAGATTGATTTTTCTCAGATTAAAGAATTAAAAGAAAAGTTAAGATTACTAGAGAATAGATTAAAAAATTTCCAAGCTGTAAACCTTTTAGCTATTGAAGAATTTAAAGAATTAAATCAAAAATTTGTATTTTTAACTTCACAAAAAGAGGATTTAATAAAAGGAAAAAATGTTCTTTCAAACTTGATTATTGAAATTGATGATACTATTCACAAAAGATTCTTCAAGGCTTATAATGAAATTGACAGAAACTTCAATCAAATGTGTAGAGAAACATTAAATAACTCTGAAGGAAAACTTTTAATCAATAATTCTGAAGATTTTGATAATTGTGGTGTTGAAATCTTTGTAAAATTTGGTAATAAAAAAAGACAGACTCTTTCTCTCCTATCAGGTGGAGAAAAATCTATGGTTGCAATAGCTTTTATAATGGCTATCTTTATGTATAAACCTAGTCCATTCACTTTCCTTGATGAGATTGAAGCTGCATTAGATGAAAAAAATACTAGAAAATTAATAGGAAAATTAAAAGAGTTTACAGACAGATCTCAATTTATATTAATTACCCATAACAAAGATACTATGAGAGAGTCTGAAACTATTTTTGGTGTAACTATGAACAAAGAAATTGGTATTTCCAAGATTGTTCCTGTTAAATTTTAAATTTTTATGAAAAAAAACTTTGATTTTTTTAAATATAGAGGTAAAATAAAAAGACAGGATAAAAAAGATGTTAAGGGGTAATGATGAGAATATTATCGTTTATATATTATTTAATTACTTCCTTGCGAAACTTTCTTTATGATAAGGGAATCTTTAGAGTAAAGAGAGTTCCAGGAGTTGAAGTAATATGCATAGGAAATATTACTGTAGGGGGTACTGGTAAAACCCCTGCTGTTCAATATTTTTCAAAAAGATTACAAAAGATGGGGCGAAAGGTTGCAGTAGTTTCTAGAGGATATCGAGGAAAGAGAAAGAGAGAACCTCTTTTAGTAAGTGATGGAAGAGAGATTTTTGCCACTACTCGAGAGAGTGGAGATGAGCCATTTTTACATGCTCTCAATCTTCATAAGATACCAATAATTGTAAGTTCTAATAGATATAAAGGGTGTCTTTTTGCTAAAAAACACTTTAATGTAGACACTATTATTCTTGATGATGGTTTTCAACATAGAAAATTAGGACGTAATAGAGATATAGTTCTTATTGATGCTACTAATCCTTTTGGTTGGGGACAACTTCTTCCTTTGGGAATGTTGAGAGAAGATTTTAAAAAAGCTGCTAAAAGAGCTAGTGAATTTATAATTACAAAATCAGATTTAGTAAGTGAAAGAGAAGTTGAAAGAATAAAAAAATATTTAAAGAAAAAATTGAATAAAGAGGTTTCCACAGCTAAACATGGAGTTACATCTCTTTGTGATCTAAAAGGAAATGCTAAACCTCTATTTTGGATAAAAGACAAGAGAGTTCTGCTTTTTTCAGGTCTTGCTAATCCTCTTAACTTTGAAAAAACAGTAATATCTTTAGAGCCATCTTATATTGAAAGAGTAGATTTTATGGACCACCATAATTTTAAGAAAAAAGATATTGAACTTATTCAAAAACGTGCTGAAAGTATGCAAGCTTCTTATATAATTACAACTGAGAAAGATTTGGTAAAACTTCCAAGTGATCTATCTATTAATAATCTATTTGTATTAAAGATAGAGTTTACTCTATTGGAAGATAACAGTTTAAAAGATTTGGAGGAAATTAAAAAATGATAACTGACGATAAAATGATTTCTATAATAAAGGAGAATGATAAAAATTATCTACTTTCTCTCTTAGAGGAAAATGGAAAAATTAAAACTTTATCAGCCTTTGCTCCTATACTGGATAAGAGAGCATACTTTACTATCAATGAAAATGGAGAATTAAAAAGAAAAGATAATAACCTAGTTATTCCATTTTTTACATATTGTAATGACAATGAATTATTAATAGAAAATATTTTTGAAAAAGCAGATTTAAAAGAGAGATGCAAAATAGGTAAAATAAATAGATTATCAAATGTCGATGAAAAGAAATTGAAAGAAAATCTATTAAAGACTCTAACTAATGGCGGATTAGAGTTTGCTTTAAAATATGGGAAAGAACTATTTTTAAGAAATAGAGATGAATTTTTTAAAACTGTTCTACTATTTAGTTTAATGGGAGATTTAAAAAGTTTAAAACCTCTTGTTGTATTATCGTTTAAAAAACTTATGAACAATCAAGAGTATGACGAAAATCTATTCTACTTAGTTATATCTTTCTTAACTAAATATAGAGATAACTTTTATTTCTATGAAACTGCAGAAATTGAAGAAAACAGTTCTTTTAACTTAAAAGAATTTTTATTAGCTAACGAGAATATCTTAAATAGTAAAGAAGGACTTGGGGCTTTATCTTCATTACTAGCTCTTGAAGAATTAGAGCTTAATTCTCAAAACAGATTTATTCAAAAAATAAAAAATGAATTAACTACACTAAAAAAAGTGACATCTTTGAATAGTACAGAAAAATATCTACTATCTGTTTTTCTATAGGGGGAAAAATTATGCTTGAATATTTTAATAATAAACTTATCACTGTAATTGATGGAAAACATACTAAAGAAGAGATTTTAAAGATAATGGTTGATTTAATTGGAGAAAATAGTGATGCTCTTTCTAATAAAGAGGATTTTTTAGAAAATATACTTAATCGTGAAAAAGTAGGTAGTACTGGTATAGGGCTTGGAATAGCTCTTCCACATGCTAGATGTGAAAATATAAAAAAAATTGTAGTTGCTGTAGCTCTTTTAAAAGAACCTATCAATTTTAATTCCCTTGATGGTGAAAGTGTAAAATTATTAGTGATGTTAGGAGCTCCTAAGAGTCAAGGAGCAGAGTATCTATCTCTTGTAGGAACTCTTATGAGAACTTTTAGAAATACAGAATCAAGAAATACTCTTCTAGAAGCCTCAAATCAACAAGAGCTAATTGAAGCTATTGCGGAGTTGAATAGATAAAAAATGAAAATTGGTATTTATGGGGGAAGTTTTAATCCTATACACTTTGGGCATGTTAAAATTGCTACCTATGTACTAGAAAATTTAAAGTTAGATAAAATATTAATTATTCCTGTTGGAACTCCTTCTCATAGAGAAAATAATCTAGTGTCTGGAGAGTATAGGCTTAAAATGTGTCAGCTTGCTTTTGAAAAGTATAAAAATATTGAAATATCTGATATAGAAATTAAAAATACCTCTATTTCTTACACAATAGATACTTTAAAAAAAATTCAAAAACTTTATGGAGAAGAAAACGAATTTTTTGAAATTATAGGTGAAGATTCTGCTGATTATTTTTCTCAATGGAAAGATTATAAAAAAATTCTTGAAAAAAGTAAGGTAGTAGTATTAAAAAGAAAAGGGTATAAAAGTTTACTACAAGATAAAAACCTAATCTATTTAAATAGTCCTCTTTTTAATGTTTCATCCACTTTAGTAAGAGGAAAATTAAAAAATGAAGAAGATACTAGTGAATTTCTTCCTAAAAAGGTTTTAGAATTCATCAAAGAAAATAAGCTTTATATGTGATTTTGGAGGGAAAATGAAACTATTAGTAATTTCAGATATACATGGCTCTCCTGTATATTTAAAAAAAGTTTTAGATATTTTTGAAAGAGAAAATTACGATAAACTTATTCTTTTAGGAGATGAGCTTTATCATGGACCTAGAAACCCTATTCCTGAGGGTTATAATCCTAAAGAGGTTATTGAATTATTAAATAATTATAAAAATAAAATTATAGCTGTAAGGGGAAATTGTGATAGCGAAGTTGATCAGATGATGCTTAACTTTCCTATTATGAGTGACTATCATCTTCTATTTTGGAATAATAAAAAAATTTTTATTACTCATGGACATATTTATAATAAAGATAATCCTCTACCTCTTGAAGATGGTGATATTCTACTTTATGGACATTTTCATATACCAATGATATTTGAAAATGATGGAAAGCTATTTTTAAATCCTGGTTCAATCACTCTACCTAAAGAAAATTCTCCTCACTCTTATGGTTCTTTTGAAGATGGATATTTTATTATTAAAAATATTGAAGGAAATATAATTTTACAAAAAAATTTAATAGATTAAAGTTAACTGGATAAGTTGAAAATGACTTATCCAGTTTTTTTATTATCTTGTTTAATATTTCTTTATATGGAATTTTATTTTGTAAACTCTCATAAAACTTAAACTCTTATATTTTTTATAAGTGTACACTTTAAAAAAGAGTTGCTTTTCTTAAAAAACTGTGGTAAATATAATATTAAGAAGTAAAGAATAATTCAAATATTTTAAGTGCACACTATACTTGAAGGGGGATTTACATTGACACTAACTGATAGACAAAAAGAAATTATTGATATTGTTAAAAAATACCAGCCTATCACAGGTAAAGAGATTGGAGAACGTTTATTTTTAACTAGATCAGCCCTCAGAACAGATTTTTCAATTTTAACAGGAATGAAAATATTAGAATCTAAACCTAAAATTGGATATACTTATATAGGGAAAAATGAAACTGAAAAGGTAAAAGATATTATGGGTCCTCCTATAACAGTAGACACTAATCTTTCTGTTTATGAAACTATCATCAATATATTTTCAAAAGATGTAGGTACTATTTTTATAACTGACAATGATCAATTAGTAGGAGTTGTTTCTAGAAAAGATCTATTAAAAATAGCTATTGGAAAAACAGATATAGACAAAATTCCTATTAATGTGATTATGACTAGAATGCCTAATATCATATATGTTGAAGAAAATGACAGTGTTTTGGATAGTGTTAAAAAACTTATCACTCACCAAATTGATTCTTTACCAGTTGTAAGAGTTGAAGAAAAAAAGGGAACTAAAATTTTAAAAATTGTAGGACGTTTAACAAAGACAAATATTACAAAGTTATTTATGGAATTTTTATCGAAGTAAACCAAGGAGGCTAACTATGAAAAGAGTTTATGGTTTTAATGAAGGTGGAAAGGAATTAATAGACATATTAGGTGGAAAAGGTGGAAACTTAGCTGAAATGAAAAGAATAGGACTACCTATACCTGAAGGAATAATTATTTCAACTACAGCATGTAAAGAGTTTTTTAGAGATGGCAAGAAAATAACTCCAGAACTTGAAAAAGAAATTCTTGAAAAACTTGAATATTTACAAGAGGTAACAGGTAAAAAATTTGAAGGAGATAATCCTCTTCTTGTATCTGTAAGATCAGGAGCTCCTATATCTATGCCTGGAATGATGGACACTATATTAAACCTTGGACTTAATGATATCACTGCTGAAAAAATGTCAAAAATATTTAATGATGAGATATTTGTACATGAACTTTATGCTAGATTTATCCAAATGTTCTCTGAAATAGTTATGGGAATTGAAAAAGAACTTTTCTTCTCTTTAAAAGAAAAATTATTTGCTGAAAGAAAAGATGAGCCAAAAATTGAGACTTACAAATTAGTTATAAAAAAATCTAAAGAACTTTACAAAGAAAAAACTGGATTAGATTTCCCAGAATCTGCAAAAGAACAATTATTTATGGCAGTAAATGCTATCTTTAACTCTTGGGAAAATGACAGAGCTATTCTTTATAGAAAGATAAATGGAATTGATGACTCAATGGGAACTGCAGTAGTTATTCAAGAGATGGTATTTGGTAACCGTAATGATAAATCAGGTACTGGTGTTGCTTTCTCTAGAAACCCTTCTAATGGAGAAAATGAACTATTTGGAGAGTATCTATTAAAGGCTCAAGGTGAAGATATTGTTGCTGGTATCAGAACTCCTGAACCAATAGCTAGACTTCACGAACAACTTCCTGAAATCTATGATGAATTTGCTAGACTTGCTAAAGTTCTTGAAAATCACAATAAAGATATGCAAGATATTGAGTTTACAATTGAAGATGGAAAACTATATCTTCTTCAAACTAGAAACGGTAAGAGAAGTCCATATGCTGCTGTAAAAATAGCTGTTGATATGGTGCATGAAGGAATCTTATCTAAAGAAGAAGCTATTATGAAAGTTGATCCTAATGTTCTTCCTCAACTTCTTCATGGAAACTTTGACCCTGAAGCTGTTAAAAAAGCTACTTTACTTGGTAAAGGACTTCCAGGTTCAGCAGGAGTTGCAATTGGTAGAGTTATGTTTGCATCTGAAAGAGTTGAAACTAGAGCTCTTGCTATTCTAGTTAGAGAGGAAACTTCTCCAGAAGATATCAAAGGAATTAGCCAAGCTCAAGGTATTGTTACTGTTAAAGGTGGAGCTACATCTCATGGAGCTGTTGTTGCTAGAGGAATGGGTAAATGTTGTGTTACTGGTTGTGGAGAGATACAAATTAACGATATTAAGAGAGAGATGTATATCAATGGACATACAATAAAAGAGGGAGATTTTATCTCTATTAGTGGATACACAGGAGAAATTTTCCTTGGTAAAGTTAAACTTACTGAACCTAAATTTGATGATAATCTAAAAGAGTTTGTATCTTGGTGTAAAGAAATTAAAAGACTTGGAGTTAGAATGAATGCTGATACTCCTGCTGATGCTTTCTTAGGAAAAGGATTTGGAGCTGAAGGAATAGGACTTTGTAGAACTGAACATATGTTCTTCCAAAAGGAAAAAATCTGGACTATTAGAAGTATGATTATGAGTACTAACCCAGTTGAAAGAGAAGAAGCTCTTAAAAAGATGTTAGATCTTCAAAGAGAAGATTTCTACAATATCTTTAAAGTTGTTGATGGACAAGTTGTAATTATCAGATTACTTGACCCACCTCTACATGAATTTTTACCTAAAGAGGAAAAAGACAAAGAAAAAATGGCAAGTATATTAAATCTTCCATTAATCGAAATAGAAAGAAGAATTAGAAATCTTAAAGATGAAAACCCTATGCTTGGACACAGAGGATGTAGACTTGCTGTAACTTATCCTGAAATTTATAATACTCAAGCTAGAGGAGTTATTGAAGCTGCACTTCAATGTAAAAAAGAGGGAATCAATGTTAAACCTGAAATTATGATACCTCTTATCATAGGTGTTGGAGAGCTTAAATTTATAAAACAAAATATTACTGCTGAAATTAACAAGGTATTTGAAGAGCAAGGAATGAGTATAGAGTATAAGATTGGTACTATGATGGAAACTCCAAGAGCATGTCTATTAGCTGATGATATTGCTAAAGAAGCTGAATTCTTCTCATTTGGTACTAATGACTTAACTCAAACTACTATGGGACTTTCTAGAGATGACTCAGTTAAATTTATAGATGATTACCATACTCATGGTATCTTCAAACTTGAACCTTTTGCTTCTATTGATGTAAGAGGAGTTGGAAAACTTGTTAAATTAGGTGCTACTTTAGGAAGAGAAGCTAATCCTAATCTTGAAATAGGTATCTGTGGAGAACATGGTGGAGATCCGAAGAGTATAGATTTCTTTGAAAAAACTGGTCTTGACTATGTAAGTTGCTCACCATTTAGAGTACTTGTTGCTATTGTAGCAGCTGCACAAAGTCATATAAGAAACAAATAAAATAAAAAATAATTTATCATGGGGAGAATTAAATGAGCGAATTAGAAAAAGTTATTGCAGAACAAGAAATTAAATATCTTACTTTACTTTCTGGAAAATTTAAAAATATTGGTGAAACTGCTACTGAAATTATCAACTTACAAGCCATATTAAATTTACCAAAGGGTACAGAACACTTTCTTAGTGATATCCATGGAGAATATGAAGCTTTTAACCATGTTCTAAAAAATGGATCTGGTGCTGTTCGTCAAAAAATAGATGAAGTTTTTGGTGATGAACTTAATATTTTTGAGAAAAAAGAGTTAGCAACTGTTATATATTATCCAAAAGAAAAGATAGAGTGGTTAGCTAAAGATCTTAAAAATATGGATAAATGGTATAAAACTATTATCTATCGTCTAATTGAAATTTGTAGTGTTGTATCTTCTAAATATACAAGTTCAAAAGTTAGAAAAGCTATGCCTAAAGATTTCTCATATATTATTCAAGAAATTATATATGAAAGAAAGGAACTTTTAAATAAAAAAGAGTATATAGCTAATATCATTGATACAATTATCTCTATTGGAAGAGCTAAAGAGTTTGTTATGGCAATTTCAAATCTAATTCAAAGACTTATAATTGATAGATTACATATAGTGGGGGATATTTATGACAGGGGACCTAGTCCCCACCTCATTATGGATACTCTTATGAATTATCATGATGTTGACATTCAATGGGGAAACCACGATATTCTATGGATGGGAGCAGGACTTGGAAGTAAAGGTTGTATAGCTAATGTTATTAGAATATGTGCTAGATATGGTAATAACGATATTTTAGAAGATGCCTATGGAATCAATCTTCTTCCTCTAGCTACTTTTGCTATGGAAAATTATGGTAATGATCCTTGTGAATATTTCCAAAGTAGAGATGGAAAAAGTACTCCATTAAAAGCACAAATTCATAAGGCTATCACTGTTATTCAAATGAAAATTGAAGGTAATATTATTGAAAGAAACCCTGATTTTAATATGGAACATAGAAATATGTTTAGAAAAATTGATTTTGACAGAGGAGTTATAACATTAAATGGTAAAGAATATGAGTTAAGAGATAAGAACTTCCCAACTGTTGATAAAAATAACCCTTTAAAGCTTACTCGTGAAGAGAGTGAGATCATGGAAAATCTAAGACTTTCATTTTTAAGAAGTGAAAAGCTACAAAGACATATTAGATTTTTATTTGCTAAGGGAAGCTTGTATCTAAAATGTAACTCTAATCTTCTATATCATGGTTGTATTCCTCTTACTGCTGATGGACAATTAAAAGATATCTATATAAGAGGAGAGTATTTAAAAGGAAAGGCTGCTCTTGATAGAGCTGAAAAACTTTGCAGAGAAGCTTACTTTAATAGAGCTAATAGTGCTGATAGCCCTGAAGATAAGGTTAAAGCTGATTTTGTTTGGTATATGTGGTGTGGTAAAGACTCTCCTCTATTTGGAAAAGATGATATGAAAACTTTTGAACGTTATTTTATAGAAAACAAAGAAACTCATGTGGAAAATAAAAATCCTTACTATAAATTCTGTAATCAAGAGGAAACTTGTGATATGATTCTTAAAGAGTTTAAATTAAATCCTAAAATTTCTCATATTATTAATGGACATGTTCCTGTTAAAGAGAAAAAGGGAGAATCTCCTATTAAAGCAAATGGTAAGCTTTATATTATTGATGGTGGTTTCTCTAAAGCTTATCAGCCTCAAACTGGTTTAGCTGGATATACTCTAATTTTTAACTCTTATGGTATGAAATTAGTTTCTCATGCTCCTTTTGAGTCTGCTGAAAAATCTATAAAAGAGGGTAAGGATATTATCTCATCTAGTCGTATAGTTGATGTTAGCCAAAATAGAATAAGAGTTAAAGACACAGATATTGGAAAAGAGTTACAAAACCAAGTTAATGATCTAAAGAAACTACTGAATGCTTATAGAAAAGGTTTAATAAAGAATAGTGAAAACTAATTATTAAAAAAAATTAATATTTTTTTAATCCTAAATTAAAATACAAATGTTATATTACATATGTTATATATAAAAATTTAGGAGGAAAAATGAAAAAGAAACTTGGAATTTTAGCAATTGCAGCACTTTTAAGTACTGGTGCTTATGCTACATCAATAGATCATATTCAAACATATACACCTGAGTATTTAGGAAACCAATCACAAAATGGTTTAATAAATAAATCATCTGTTTACTATAACCCAGCTGGACTTGTTCACTTAGATAACGGAACTTACTTCCATATTGGAGCTCAACTAGCTGTTGGACATGAAAAAATGGATTACAATGGAAAAGAGTATAAAGCAGATTTATTACAATATATCCCAACTTTAGCTCTATATAGTGTAAGAGATGAAAGAACTATATTCTGGACATTTGGAGGACTTGGTGGAGGTGGAGACCTTGAATATAAAGATGGTGTTGCTGGAACTGCAGTGGTACCTGATTTATTAAATAATTTAATAGGTGGAGGTGCTAAATTATTTCAAGATAATGGTTCATCTGCTGAAGGAAAAAGTCTTTATGGACAAACTACTTTAGGAAGAGCATGGAAAGTTAATGATAAACTATCTATGTCTATTGCTGGTAGAGCAGTATTAGGAATGAAAAAATTAAAAGGAAATATTGATATTAAATCTAATGACCCTACAAAAGCTAAAGATATTCATGCTGATATAGATTCAGATAGAACAGCTTGGGGATTAGGAGCTCAAATTGGATTTAACTATAAAGCAACTGATAGATTAAATTTAGCTATGAGATATGATTCTAGAGTTAAATTAAATTTTAAAGCTAGTGGCGATGAAACTCCTGCTAACCTAATTATAAATCATCCAGAATTTGGATTTATAAATATAGCTAATGTTGAATTTAGCCATTTTTATCCTGAATTTAAACCTGGAACAAAAACTAGAAGAGATTTACCAGCTATATTAGCACTAGGAGCTTCATATAAGGTAACAGATAGATGGACAACTGCTATCTCTGGAAACTACTATTTTAATAAAGATGCTAAGATGGATAGAGTTGCTGGATCTATAACTATACCAAATCCTAAAACTGGAAAAGATATCATATTAAAAGGGCTAGAAGCTGAATATGATAATGGTTGGGAAATAGCTCTTGGAAATGAGTATAAACTTAATGAAAAATGGACTCTACTTGGAAGTGTAAACTATGCTCATACTGGTGCTAAAGTAAGTTCATATGATGATATAGAGTTTGCACTAAACTCAGTTACAGTTGGAGCAGGGCTTAAATACGCACCTACTGATTGTGATGAATGGGTATTTACAGTATGCCACTTCTTCTATGATCAAGAAACTGGACACTATGATAAAAAATATGCAGACTATGGAATTGCTAACCCAGAATATGATAAAAGCATTACTGCATTTGGTTTAGCTTATACAAAGAAATTCTAATTTTAACTATATAGAGGAGGAGAAGATTGCCTAAAAAAGCTATTTTTACTAAAGAACAGATTTTTAAGAAGGCCTTTGAGGTTTTTAAGCAAAATGGATTAGAAGCTATAACTGCTAGAAATTTAGCTAAATCGCTGAATTGTTCTCCAGCTCCAATATATAGTTTCTACACTTCATTAGAAATACTGAAAAAAGATCTTATTAATCAAGCTAAATCTATATTTATGGAGTATGTTAAAGAGTCTAGTACAGAGTATATATTTCTTAATATAGGAATAGGAATTTGTAAATTTGCTAGAGAGGAAAAACAACTTTTCCATACAATATTCCTAAAAGATAGCTCTTATAGTAGCCTTGTTAGAGAGTTTAGAGATTTAATAAAAGTAGAGATGTCTAAAGATAGCAGATTTGAGAAACTAGATGAAGAGTTTAAAACTGAGCTTTTCCTTGATTGCTGGATGTATGCCCATGGATTCTCAACTTTAATAGCTACTAACTACTTTAAAGATGTTTCAGATAGTTTTATTCAAAAAAGACTTGTATCTGGAGCAGCTACTATGATGTATAAAAGGCTTGAAGAATATAATAAATAAGCATGCGAATAAGCTGGTAAATCATTAATTTGATTTATTAGCTTATTTTTTTATTTCTAAACTATAATTTATCTAGCTAAGCTAGGTTCTCTAATATATCGTTAGTTTTACAGCAAAGTACCTTTGCATTAGCGATTATTAGTCAAGTTAAGTTATCAAAACTTATATTTTAAATATCAGCTAAATTCCATGTCAAAGAATAAAGAGAGAGTAATACTCATCTGACTAAAATTCCGAAACTCGACTTCGTCTCAAACACGTCGGAATTTTTAGCATCAGATTTCGTAACTCTCTCTAATATTCTTCTCCAAATTCCATTTTAGCTGATATTTGGAAAAGAAAAAATATATTATAGTTTAGTAATTTAAATTTATAAAAATAAAAAAGATTGTTAAAAGTGATTTTAGCTCAACTTATAACAATCTTTTCTAACTTTATTTCATTGAAAATAGAATCTTATCTCCAGCTTTTAAAATTACATCTCCTCTAGGTGTAATATCCTCATCTCCTCTACGAATAGAGATTATATGCATACTTTTAGGAAGATTTAACTCTCTTATCTCTTTATTGATATACTCAGATTTTCTATCTAAATACAATTTTTTTAATGAAAGCTCTTCTAATTCCTCTAAATCAATAGTATCAGCATCTGCTTCACTAACAGGATCTAAAAGCCCCAAATATTTAGCCAATGGTTTCAATGTCATACCTTGAATCATTACAGAGAAAACTACCATATAGAAAACCATATTAAATATTACCTGTGAATTGTCTATCCCTGCTGTTATTGCATTAGTTGAAAAAATAATTGGAACTGCTCCTTTTAAACCTGCCCAAGACATAAAGAACTTTTCTTTTTTGGTATACTTAAAAGGTGACATTAGAGCAAATACAACTGCCATACGAGCAACTATTGTTATCATAATTGCTAATATACTTCCCCTTATTACAACTGCTTTTAACTGACTTGGGAACACCAATAATCCTAGAATAATAAACATTGTTATCTGCATCAACCAAGATGCTACCCTCATATTTTTTATACAGTTCATTCTAAAATCAAAGTGCTCATTTCCTATTAATATTCCCATTAAATAGATAGCTAAAAATCCATTTCCACCTATAATATTAGTTCCTGCAAAACATATAAATAACATGGCTATTATATGAATTGTCAAAAACTCTTCTCTCTCTATCTTCAATATTTTCCCCAATGGTAATGATATCTTTCCAAATATAATTCCCATTAAAGCACCAAATATAATTTGTCTAAATAAAAATATTACTCCCCAAAATATACTTGTCTTTTCTCCTGCTCCAAACATTGATAATATAAAAAGAATCAAAGCATATGCCATAGGGTCATTACTTCCAGACTCTATCTCTATTACTGTACGTATTTTCTTTTTAAGATTTGATCCACCAAGCATGGATATAACTGCTGCTGCATCTGTTGAAGAAACTATTGCCCCAAACAGTAAGGACTCCTTTAAATTTAAGCTAGTTAGAACATAGGCTATTAAAGCAGCTAACATAGCTGTAAAAAATACCCCTGCTGTTGCCAATATCCCACTTGGATAGAGTGCCATTGTTGCATCAGATTTCTTTGTTTCAAGTGCCCCAGCAAATAGAATAAACAATAATGCAACATTTCCTATATCTTGAGTAATCTTAGCATCATCAAAATAGATACCACCAATTCCCTCAGAACCTGCTGCAATCCCTATAAAAAGGAAGAGTATCAGCAATGGAACTTGCACTTTTTTGGTTACTCTAATTGAAAGAAGACTTATTAATAATAAAATTCCACATGTTAAAATTTTGTAATCCATATTTGACTCCTTTCAAAAATATTATATATCTCATTTTACAACATATATATAAAACATACAATCTTATTTTATTTCATATATATTTTTCTTTTAAAAGAGTCCTATTTATAAAACAATTATCTAGTTTTAAACATATATTTAAAACTAACAGCACAAATTATACTTGGAAGAATCCATGCTAAACCAAAAGTATTTAATGGAAGGCTTCTATATATAATAGTTAAAATTTCACTGGTATTTATTGATAAAACTTGTGCCATTTCATAAGCCCCAACTAAACTTGCTCCTACTACTGCCCCTACATAAATTGAATTTGATTTTATTTGCTCCTTAAAGAAGTTTAAAATAATTAAAACTATTGCTATTGGATAGATTAAAGTTAAGATAGGTGCTGAAATTTTTACTATTATATCTACTCCAAAACCTGCAAATATAAAGCTAATAATTGTAGTTACAATTACAACTTTTTCATATGTTGTATTTAATAATTTACTAAAATAATCTCCAACTGTTGCTGTAAGCCCTATTGCTGTTGTTAGACAAGCTCCAGTTACACAGATTCCTAAAATTAGGTTTCCTGATCTTCCTAACATTCTATCTACTATCTCATTTAAAAGTTGTGTAGTCTTAGCTCCTTGGAATATTCCATTAGAAGTAGCACCAATATATAATAATCCACCATATACCACTGCTAATCCACAAACTGCTATTATACTTGAGCTACTTAAAAATTTCATTTCTTGTTTTACAGTCAAATTTCTTCCATTTCTAATAGCTTTTATTATGATACTAGAGAATACAATAGCTCCCAATGTGTCCATTGTTTGATATCCATTATAGAATCCATATTTAAAAGGGTTAGTCATTGTTTCAACTACAACTGGTTCTCCTAATGGGAAAAATACCCCTTTTACTATTATTATTGCAAGAATTATTATTAAAATAGGAGTTAATACCTTTCCTACTCTCTCAATTACAGCATTTGCTCTTATTGAAAACATAAGTACTACTGCAAAATAGATAAAAAGGAATATATATTTATACATATCCACATCTGTTCCATTAGTATGTGGTAAAATTGCCATTTCATAAGCAGTTGCCCCTGTTCTTGGTAATGCTAAAAATGGACCTATTGCTAATATTAAAACTACATTAAATACCTTACTAAATTTAGGTGACACTCTATTAGCAAAATCATCTAAATCTTTACCTGCATATGCTGCTGAAATAATTGCTAAAAGTGGAATCCCTATTCCTGTTATAAAAAATCCCAATGTAGCTGCTTCCCACATCTCCCCAACATCAAATCCTACTTTAGGTGGAAATATCAAATTTCCCGCTCCAAATAACATTGCAAATAATGCAAATCCTGTTAAAATAATATCTTTCTTTCTGTAAATTTTAATCACTCCAATCTAAAATATTTATAACATAAAAATAGTATGACTCTAAAAAATAACTGAGTCATACTATTTCACGACTTACTAAAATTATCTTTTACTTCTTCTTAATAAAACTAAACAGTACCCCTACAACAATACTAGGAATTAACCATGCAAATCCTATACTTGAAAGAGGTAGAGAGTTGTATAGAAGTTTCACACTCTCTGGAAGAGAAATTAGTCCTGCTAGTGTTTCATATCCACTTACTATTCCTGCTCCTATAACTGCTCCTGTAAATGTATTATCATTTTTTATAAAATCTTTAAAAAAGTTAAGGGCTATCAATACTATTGAGATAGGATAGATAAATACTAAAACTGGAACTGCTAATTTTACTATCATATCCACTCCAAAACTTGCAAATATAAAACTTATTACCACAGTAAATAAAACTATCTTCTCATAAGATATTTTCAATAGATTACTAAAATAATCTCCAACTGTTGCTGTAAGCCCTATTGCTGTTGTTAAACAAGCTCCAGCTACACATATACCTAGTATTAACTTTCCTGCATTTCCCAATAGTAAAATTACCATTGAAGATAGTAGCTCTATATTTCCCTTTCCACCAGTTACAACATCTGTTGCTGTAGCTCCAATATAAACTAATCCACCATATACAATAGCTAAGCCACCTATTGCAATAACACTAGTTTGTAAAAGGAATGAAAGCTCCTGTCTCTTAGTTAATGCTTTGTCTTTTCTAATAGATTTCAAAATTATCTCTGAGAAAACAATAGCTGCTAATGTATCCATTGTTTGATATCCAGTAAGAAAACCATATTTAAAAGTTTCTGGTTTATGTAGATCACTTGGAACTCCAATAGGTGAAAAAATACCTTTAAATATTATTATAGCTAATACTATTAATAATATTGGTGTTAAAATAGCTCCTACTCTATCTATTACCTTACTTGATTTTAATGAAAATAAAATAGTTATAAGAAAGAATACTCCTAAGAATATAAATTTATATACACTATAATTTTCAGTACTTTGTGGCACTATCATTTCAAAGGCTGTTGCCCCTGTTCTTGGCAGTGCTAAAAGTGGTCCTATTGCTAAAATTAAAGCTATATTAAATACTTTACTAAATTTAGCAGAAACTCTAACTGCAAAACTATCCAAATCTTTTCCTGCTACTGCTGCTGCAATTATTGCCATTAATGGAAAGCCTGCTCCTGTAAGAATAAACCCTGTTGCTGCTGTCAGCCAATTTTGCCCAGTTTCAAATCCTACAGCAGGGGGAAATATCAGATTTCCTGCTCCAAAAAGCATCGCAAATAATGCAAATCCTGTAAGTATAACTTCTCTTTTTTTATACATTATTCCCTTTCCTCCTATATTTTTTCTTTTTTATTTTATGCTTATTTATACTATACAATTAACATACTAATTAAAATTATAACAAGATTTTTATTTTATGTCAATATAATAATATTATAGTATTATTTTTTTAGTACTATTTTTTATAAAAATTTTATTTTATTTTTTCCAATATATTGTATAATATAGTTAAAATTTATCTTTAAGGAGGAATAATTTATGTCAATACTTTTTATAAACTATCCAAAATGTAGTACTTGTGTAAAAGCTAAAAAATGGTTAGAAGAAAATAATCTATCTTTTACAGATAGACATATTGTTGAAAATAATCCTACTGCTGAAGAGTTAAAAGAGTTTATAGCCTTAAGTGGACTACCTGTTAAAAAATTCTTTAATACAAGCGGAATCTTATATAGAGAGATGAACTTAAAAGAAAAAGTAGCAACTGAATCTGATGAAGAGCTTATTAAAATTCTAGCTTCTAATGGTATGTTGGTAAAAAGACCTCTTGTGGTTACTGAAAAAGGTGTTCTTCTAGGTTTTAAAGCTGATAAATGGGCTGAATTTTTTAATAAATAATTTTATAGAAAAAAGCTTATCCGACAAAAATCGAATAAGCTTTTTTGTTTCTATTTTATCCTAGTTTTCTTTTCATCCAATCTTTTCCCTCTACCAATCTAGTTACTAACATAGCAGCTACTGTATCTCCTGTGGCATTTATCATAGTTGCTGGTGGATCTACTAAATAACCTATAGTTGCAATTATAGGAAATGCTTCTGGTGGGAATCCATACATTGTTACTATTAACATCTCTCCTATTAATCCTCCACCTGGTACACCAGACATTACTACTCCACCTACTATTGAAAGTAAAATAGCACTAACATATGTTCCAACTCCTGTAAATGGCACTTGGAAAATTCCGAATAGGAAAGAGATCTTTAATATTGAACTAAATACTGTTCCATCCATATGAGCAGTCGCTCCAATAGGTAAAACAATCTCTCTAATATCCTTTGGTACTCCTATTTTTTCTGCTGCCTCTAAGTTTACTGGAAGAGTTGCTATACTACTTTGAGTTGCAAGAGATGTAATCCCTGGTGAAATTAGATGTTTCATTGCTCTTACTCCATCTTTTCCCCCTGCAATATATCCATAAATTGGGAACATAACCACAAAATATATAAAACATAGAGGATAGTAGATAACCATAGCTCTTGTATAAGATCCTATTAATTGACCTCCATACTCTCCAACTAATGCTGCAAAATAAGCTCCTAATCCAATAGGTGCATAATACATTAATAGATTAATCATCTTTAAGAAAACTTCTGCTAGAGCCTCTAACCCTTTTGCAACTGGTTTTCCCTTTTCTCCAATCATATTGACACACATTCCAAAAACTATTGAAAATAGAATCAATGGTAACATATTTTTTCTTGAAATCAATTCAGGAAAATCTGTTACAGTTAGAGCTTTTACAACTTGTTCACCAGTTTGGAATGGTTTTAATGCTTCAGTAGCTTTTAAACTTAAATTTACCCCTTGAGCTGGTGGAAAAACTGTAACTATTACTAAAATTATTATCGCTGCTACAAATCCTGTTGACACAAATACTAAGAATAGATTTTTTAAAACACTTTTTAATCTCTTCATATCACTCATACTAGATATTGAACTACTGATAGTTACCAACACCAATGGAACTACTATTGTAAACATACCGTTAATAAACAGATCCCCTAAAGGTTTTAAAACTTTTGCCTTTTCTCCAAATTGGATACCTATTAAACTTCCTAAAAAAATTGCTCCTAATAGTATTATTGAGAATCTGTAAGCTTCCCATATACTTTTTTTCTTTAAATCTGCCATCTTTTACCTCCCTTTATTTTAATTCAAGTTATTTTCTAGCCCACTAAATATTTTTATATCTCCCCAATACATATTCTCTCTGCTTTTCCAGCCATAATGATACTATAATCCTCTTTTATCTCTACTTGAACATCTCCTCCCTCTGCTTTCATTAAAATCTTACTTTCATCAACTATTCCTAATTTTTTTGCCACTGCTGCTGATGCACAACAACCAGTTCCACAACCTAAAGTTCTTCCTGCACCCCTTTCCCAAGTTTTAATCTCCATTGTTTTTTCATCTATTTTTTTTACAAAATTTACATTTGTTTTGTTTTTAAAGATATCTAACATTTCTATCTTTCTTCCTAAATCATTTACATCATAATTAGAATAGTCATCAACAAATACTACTGTATGTGGTACTCCCATCAAAACACTTGATAATATAATCTCTCTTCCATCTATAACTACTTTTTTATTTAATACAATTTCACTATCTGTAATATTTGTAATTGAATCAGCTCTAAAATTAACTTTCTCCATATCCACAGTAAGATAAATTGCTTCGCCATCTTCATCTGTTTCTAAATTAATAGTTTTTATTCCTGCATCGGTCTCAACTAAGAAATGTTTTTTATCTACTATTTTATTATCATAGACAAATTTAGAAAAACATCTAATTCCATTACCACACATCTCTCCTCTTGAGCCATCAGAGTTGTAATAGTGCATTCTTATATCTACTATTTTACTTTCACTGCAAAACATCAATCCATCTGCACCTATTCCAAAATGTCTATCACACACTTTTTTTGCAAATTCATTCCAATTATCTTTCTGTTCTTCCAATCCATTTACTAAAATAAAATCATTTCCTGCTGCTTGCATCTTTGTAAATTTCATTTTTACCCCCAAATTTTAGTCGCTTTAACTATTGTAAATAAAAACTCTAATTTTTACCATAAATCAAAATAATTATTTTTTTATTCACTTATACTTTAAAAATAGGATGAAAAATCTATTGCTTTACTTTTTATGTGTTCACTATTTAGTAACAAAGATTATAATTCCATATCCACATCATTTCTTACTAAATCTTCAAAACTCTCTCTTTTTATTGAAATAGCACTCTTTCCATCTTTCACAAATACAACTGCTGGTCTTTGTGCTTTGTTATAGTTGCTTGACATTGAATAACCATAAGCACCAGTTGTTGCTACTAACAATAGATCCCCAGCTTCAGCCTTTCCTAGTTTTCTATTTTTTATTATCAAATCCCCTGATTCACAACATTTTCCAGCTACTGTTACTATCTCATCTTCAACTACATCTAATTTATTAGCTAATACTGCTTCATATTCTGCTTGATAAAGTGCTGGTCTTATATTATCTGTCATTCCACCATCTATAAATACATATTTAACCCCACCAAAAGTCTCTTTTTTTCCTCCGACTCTATATAGTGTACTTCCTGCATTTCCTATAATACTTCTTCCAGGTTCAATAGAGATTTTCTTAATATTCATACCTTCTTTTTCTAAACTTTTCTCTATATGCTCTATCATAGATTTCATAAACTTCTCTACATCAATTGCTGTATCTTTCTCTGTATAGTAAACTCCAAATCCTCCACCTAGATTTATCTCTGGAATCTCTATATTAAGTTTCTCTGAAATCTTTTTAGTCTCTTTTATCATAACTTCTATTCCTTCATGGAAAGCTTTTGTATCAAAAATTTGTGATCCTATGTGGCAATGGAAACCTAAAAACTCTAAATTTTTATCAGATGTTATCTTTTCAACAATTTCTGGGAACCTCTCATCAAATATTGATTCTCCAAATTTTGAAGAGTGTTTAGAAGTTTGAATATATTCATGTGTATGAGCATCTATTCCAATATTTATTCTCAACATAACTTTTACTTTTTGATCTTTCTCTAAGCAGATTTTAGAAACTCTTTCTATCTCCTCTTCATTATCAATTATTATACTTCCAATTCCATAATCTAAGCACATTCTCAATTCATCATCTGTCTTGTTATTACCATGCATATGAACTCTCTCCATTGAGATTCCACTTGCTTTTATTGTATATAATTCTCCCCCTGAAACTGCATCAATATGTAGATCATGTTTTTCTACTAATTTACAAATTGCTTTTGATAAAAAAGCTTTTGAAGCATAAACAACAGTTGTTTTAAATTTTTCACTTTTAAAGTTTTCTTTATATTTCATCATATTTTCTTCTATCAACTCTTGATCCATTATATATAATGGTGTTCCATATTTTTCTGCTAACTCTGTTACTTTTATTCCTCCTATTTCTAATATTCCACTATTATTTTTCATTGTTCCAAAAAACTTCATTTTACTCCTCCTATATTCTATCCAATAAGCTTTAACTAATTATATCTCTCACTATAGATATAATTCAAATTCCATCAAAAAACAAATATTAATTTTGTATATATCTATTCATTATTTTATATATTAATATTTTAAAATAAATAAAAAAATAATATATTATAAATAAAATATATTATTTTTTATAATTATTTACTATATTTATCCTACTAAATTATTTATTAAATAATATAAAAAGAGCTATTATAATCAATAAATCAAATTATCAACTTAAAATAGCTCCTGTTTTATATAATATTTTATTAAAAAGCAAATAAAAGTGTTCCTACTGTAATACAAATAATTCCTACAACCATTTTTAAAGTAATTGCCTCTTTTAAAATAATAAAAGAAAAAATCATTGTTAATACTATACTAAATTTATCTATTGCCACTACCTTCATTACCTCAGTACTTTGAAGAGCTTTGTAATAACACAACCATGAAAGCCCTGTACATATACCTGAAATTGTTAAGAATATCCAATTTTTTTGACTGATACTTCCTAAATTACTATGTTGTCCTGTTAAAAATACCATTGCCCATGCCATAATAAGAACTACTAATGTACGTATCGCTGTTGCAACATTAGAATTAATATTTTCTATCCCTATTTTAGCAAAAATTGAAGTTAAAGCAGCAAATACTGCTGATAATACAGCAAAAATAATCCACATAAACTCACTTCCCTAATATTTTTATATCTAAATTATAATATAAAAAAGTTAAAATTTAATAAAAAAACTCCAGAAAAAATCTGAAGTTTTTTAAAATTATTAAATCTCTCTTATATGGATATTTTGACTTCTATCTGGTCCAACTGAAACTACACTTATTGGACAATTTAAAATCTCTTCCATTCTTTTTATATATTTCTTACAATTTTCTGGAAGTTCATCATAATTTTTCATTTGACTAATATCTTCTTTCCATCCTGGTAGCTCTTCATATACAGGAATAGCTCTTGCAAGTATCTCTGTTGAGGCTGGAACAGAAGTGTATCTCTTTCCATCTATATCGTAAGCAACACAAATTTTAACAGTATCTAGCCCACTTAAAACGTCTATTTTAGTAATAACTATATCTGTAAGTCCATTAATATCTACTGCATATTTTCCTACTACTAAATCTAGCCAACCACATCTTCTAGGTCTTCCAGTAGTAGCACCATATTCATGTCCTACCTCTCTTAATTTTTCACCTAACTCATCAGTAAGTTCAGTTACAAATGGTCCCTCTCCAACTCTTGTTGTATAAGCTTTCATAACTCCTATACCTTTTGTTATCTTTCTAGGTGAAACTCCAGCACCTGTTGTAACTCCTCCTGTTGTAGGTGAAGATGAAGTTACATATGGATATGTTCCATAGTTGATATCTAGCATCATAGCTTGAGCCCCTTCAAAAAGAACAAGTTTATCTTCATCTAAAGCTCTGTTGATTTCAGGTATAGAATCTATTATTCTATGTTTTAATCTCTCAGCATAACCTTTATACTCTTCAAAAATTTCATCATAAGAAAGAGGTGCTTCCTCATAAATTTTTGTAAATATTAAGTTTTTAGCTTCAAGGAATCTTTTTAATTTTTCTCCAAAGATTTCCATATCTAATAGATCTACTGCTCTAATTCCAACTCTATTTATCTTATCAGCATAACAAGGTCCTATTCCTCTCTTTGTAGTTCCTATCTTATGTGCTCCACTTGTAGCTTCTGATAATTCATCTAGCTTTACATGATAAGGCATTATTATATGAGCTCTATCACTTATAAATAGGTGATCTATTTTAGCTCCTTTAGCCTCTAAAGTATCAAGTTCTTTTAATAAAACTTTCGGGTCTATGACAACACCTGGTCCAATTATACATTTACCATTTCCATGAAGCATTCCTGATGGTAATAGGTGAAGTATAAATTTTTCACCATTAACTACTACTGTATGTCCTGCATTATTTCCACCTTGGAATCTAACTACATAATCTGCTTTATTTGCTAAAACATCAATAATCTTACCTTTCCCCTCGTCGCCCCATTGTGTACCAACTACTACATATCCTGCCATTTGGCCCTCCTACTTTGTTTTTAAAATTTCAATATAATTTATATTTTTATTGTGTTTACATAAAAATAGTTGCTCAAACTCTGTCTTTATATTATCCTCTGCTTTTTCACTATTATGTAGATCTGAAGTGTGATAAACTACCTCATATCCATCAAGTGATGCTACTAAATCTAAAACATCTTGATAATATTTGTCATGGTCTGTTTTAAAGAAAAATTTCCCATCTTTTTTCAAGATAACATCTAATATTTTAAAGAAACTTTCTTGAACAACTCTGTTTTTCTCATTCTCTTCCCAAGGATCTGGAAAATTTACATAGATTCCATCAACTTCATTTTCAGCTACAAAGGAAAGAATCTCTTCTCCTCTTCTCCTTAAAAATAAAGCATTTTTAGAGTTGTCTCTCTTAACTTTATTTGCTGAAAGTACAAGTCTTTTAAATCTTAATTCAAGTCCTATATGATTTCTTTCAGGGTATCTCATTGCCATTCCTTGAGCAAAGTTTCCACTTCCAGAACCTATCTCTAAATATATAGGATTATCATTTTTAAAAAACTCTCTCCATTTTCCCTTATATGAATCCATAATCTCTTTATCATAGATAATATACTCAGGAAAATCAAGAAGTTTATAAATATATGGATTATAATTTTTTCTTGGATTCTTGAAAAAATGTCTCCATAAATCCTCTTTTAACTCTTCTTTCGTCATTAGCCCTCCATCTATATTAAAATTATATTAATTTATCAATTTTATCTAAAACTTTTTCAGCTACTCTGCTATTTTCACTAAAAAATTCTCTGATCTTCTCTCTTTTTATACCTCTTGTTTTTTCAATATCCTCTATTGCTTTTAAAAATTCCTCTACACTTTCAACTTTATAACCGATATCTTTTTTCAATATCTCCTTTGAAATATCCTTTACATTTTGAAGATATTTTCCAAAAATTGGAGTCTTTTCATAGAATAGAGGCTCTAATAAACTATGTCCACCAATATTTACTAAGGTTCCTCCTACAAAGGTTATATCTGCTATAGCATAGAGTTTTCTAAGTACTCCCATTTTGTCCACAAGTATTATATCAGTTTTTTGAAAATTGTCACTATTTATTTCACTATATTTTAAAAAACTTTTATTTCTCTCTTTGATAAGCTCTTCAATTTGAGGTATTCTCTCTAAATGTCTAGGAACTAATATTAACAATGTATTTTTCATTTTTTCAAACACATCTAATATTATCTCATTTTCACCACTTCTTGTACTTCCAGCAGTAAAAATCTTTCTTCCACCAACACAAATTTCCTGTTTCATGTCCTCTATAACTTCAGCTGAAAATCTTTCTAACTCTATATCAAATTTTAGATTTCCTAAAGTTTCTACTCTATTTTTATCTGCTCCAATCTCTATAATTCTTTCACTATCAAGAGGGGATTGCATATAGAAACCTGAAATTTTTTCAAAAAGAGGTTTTAGATATGAACTAAACTTTCTGTATTTTCCAAAGCTTTTATCAGAGATTCTTCCATTTACAATGATTACTTTTCCAACTTTACTACATTGAGTAATTAAATTTGGCCAAATCTCTGTTTCTATCAATATTAAAAGTTTTAGATTTATTTTTGAAATAATATTTTCTATAATATCTTTTTTATCCAATGGGAAAAATATTATATCAACTCTATCATTTTCCTTGTACTTTTGTTTAGCATTAGCCATTCCTGTATCTGTAAAAATACTTAATAAAATTCTCTCTTTTCTCTCTGATAAAAGTTTTTTTATAAGTGCTTCAGACAGATTTACCTCTCCCATTGATGAGCAATGAACCCAGATATACTCTTCTTTTCTTAAAAAATCAAAATTTTGTTTAAATCTTTTATTGAAAAATTCCCTTTTATCTTTATTAATAAGCATATACATATATAAAAATGGCATTAACAATGCACGAATAAAATTATACATATTTATCCTACCTTTCTATCTATGCAATTTGAAATAGCTTCTACTACCTCATCTATACTCATTTTGCTACTATCTATCTCAATAGCATCTTCAGCTTTTTTTAGTGGACTTTCCTTTCTTGTTGAATCTATATGATCTCTCTCTTTTATTGAATTTAAAACAGATTCATAATCTTCCTCTATCCCTTTTTCTTTGTATTCATTTAGCCTTCTTCTAGCTCTCTCTTCTGGAGATGCAACTAAAAATATCTTAACTTGAGCTTTTGGAAATACAACTGTTCCAATATCTCTTCCATCTAAAATTATTCTCTTTCCTTTACTTATCTCTCTTTGAAGTTCTACTAGTTTTACTCTTACAGCTTTTATTGCAGCTACTGGAGAAACAACAGCACTCACTTCTGGTGTTCTTATCTCTGCTGAAACATCTTTTCCATTTAGAAAAAATTGATTTCCAATTATATCTAACTTTGTATTCTCTAACATTTCAACTACACTTCTCTCATCTTCTAAATTAACTCTGTTTTCTAAAGAGTAAAGAGCTATCATTCTATACATTGCCCCTGTATCTAAATATGTTAGATCATATTTTTTTGCTACTATCTTAGCTATTGTACTTTTTCCACTTCCTGCTGGTCCATCAACTGTTACTACAAACTCTTCCATTATATCCCCCTAATTAATTGGCTTTGATTAACATTGCTCTCCATTCTTTGTCAGCTTTTACCTCAAGAATTTCCATTCCTAAAGCTTCAACCTCTCTTTTTAATAGCTCACATTTTTCATCTATTATTCCAGAGAATATTACCAATCCATCTTTTTTAACTACTTTTGAAATATCATTAAGTAGTATTAAAAGTACATCTGCTAATATATTTGCAACTACTACATCAAATTTTTTCCCATTTACTACAGTTACTAAGTTTCCTAAATAAACCTTTGCTCTATCTTCAGATATTCCATTTAATTCTAAGTTTTCTTTAGCTGATTCCACTGCTAACTCATCAATATCAGTTCCATAAACTTCAGAAGCTCCAAGTCTATCTGCTGCAATCATTAATATACCAGATCCTGTTCCAACATCTATTACACTGTCTCCCTCTTTAATATTTTCTTCCATAAGTTTTAAACATAGTGAAGTTGTAGGGTGAGATCCTGTTCCAAATGCTCTTCCTGGATCTAGTTCAATGATAAGCTCATCATCTTTGGGTTCATATTCTCTCCAAGTAGGTTTTACAACAAATCTCTCACTTACCTTTTCAGTAAACAGATATTTTTTCCAGCTATTTTGATAATCTTCCTCATCATATTCATAAAAATCAATAGTATAAACTATATCTTCTCTATCTGAAAATACCTCTTCAAATCTTTCTAAAATAACTTTTTTCCTCTTTTCAGCATAGATATTTAAAGGAAAATAAGCTGAAACAGCATGATCTACCATCAAGAAATCTTTTTCATTTTTATAGAAATCAAGAGGATTCTTATGTTTCATTGGCTCTTCTATCTTTAACCCTGTTACACCAAAATCATAAAATATATCTGAAATCTCTTTAGTTGCTCTATCTATATCATCACTTTCATAAATTACTTTTATCTCTACTACTTTCATAACCATCTCCAATTACATAAAGTTTATTTGTGTTAAAGTTTTATTTATTCTCTCTATGTTTTTACACTCTCCAGTTTCTAAATCAATCTCTATTTCAATAGCATTTATTCTCTCATTTCCCTCTGCTATCTCAAATCTTTGAGGTAGTGCATTTAAAAACTTAGGTAGTACAGAGTTTATTGACATTCCTATAATTCCGTTTGTAGAACCTGTCATTCCCACATCAGTTATATATCCAGTTCCTTCTGGTAGTATTCTTTCATCTGCTGTTTGGATATGAGTATGTGTTCCATAAATTGCAGATACATATCCATCTAAATGCCATCCCATAGCTATTTTTTCAGAAGTTGCTTCTGCATGGAAATCAACTATAATAACTCTAGTTTCCTTTCTAACCTCTTCTAAAATCTCTTTTACCTTTTTAAATGGACAATCGATTGGTGGCATAAATACTCTTCCTTGAATAGAGATTACTCCCACTTTATTTCCATTTTTATCCTTTACTATTGTATATCCTTTTCCTGGTGTTCCCTCGTCTGGATAGTTTGCTGGTCTTACCACTCTATCTGTTTTATCTAAATATTCATAGAAATCCTTTTTATCCCAAATATGATTTCCACCAGTTATTACATCACAACCCCACTCTAAAAGTTGGTCTGCTATCTTTCCAGTAATTCCAAATCCTGCTGCTGAGTTTTCTCCATTAACTATTATAAAATCATAATCTCCTCTTTTTTTCTCAAGAAAAGCTTTTAAAGTTTCTCTTCCTGGACTTCCTACTATATCTCCTACTATTAATACTTTCATTTTAATCCTTCTTTCTATTTTATTTTTTCTTTACTCTAAATTATATCATTTTTTTTTTTATTTAACAATTTTTCATTTATAAACTCTTAATATAAAAAGACTCTGATTATCTTTCAGAGTCTTTGATATTTAAATCATATTATTTTGCATATTCTACAGCTCTTGTCTCTCTTACTATAGTAACTTTAATTTGTCCTGGATATTGCATTGTTTCCTCTATCTTCTTAGCCACATCTCTAGACATCTTAGTAGCTGCATCATCACTTACAACTTCTGGATTGATAATAATTCTTATCTCTCTTCCAGCTTGAATTGCATAAGATGATTCTACACCACTAAATGAGTTTGCTATCTCTTCAAGATTTTCTAATCTCTTCAAGTAAGCTGTTAAAGTTTCTCTTCTTGCTCCAGGTCTTGATGCTGATATAGCATCTGCTGCTTGCACAAGAATTGCCTCTACACTTTCAAATTCAACTTCATTATGGTGAGCCATAACTCCATTGATAACATCTGATTTTTCACCAAATTTTTTCAAGAACTCTCCACCTATAATAGCATGAGAAGCTTCTATATCATTTTCTAGAACTTTACCTACATCATGTAAAAGTCCTGCTCTCTTAGCAAGCTCTGTATCTGCTCCAATTTCTGCTGCTAAGTTTGCAGCTAATTTTGCAACTTCTATAGAGTGAGTTAATACATTTTGACCATAACTTGTTCTGAATTTTAATCTTCCTAATGTTCTTATAATTTCTGGATGCATTGCTGGAATTCCAAGTTCGATTAATGCTTCTTCTCCTGCATCTACAATCTCTTTTTCAATCTCTTTTCTAGCTTTATTTACTACTTCTTCTATTTTTCCTGGATGAATTCTTCCATCAGTGATAAGTTTTTCAATAGCGATTCTAGCTATCTCTCTTTTTACTCCATCAAAACTTGAAAGTACAACTGCTTCTGGAGTATCATCAATAATTATATCTACACCTGTTAAAGCTTCAATAGCTCTTATATTTCTTCCTTCTCTTCCTATAATTCTACCTTTCATCTCATCATTTGGAAGGTTTACAACTGATACTGTGGCATCTACAACATAATCTGATGATGCTTTACCAATTGCTGTTGATAAAATTCTTCTTGAAATTCTATCTTTTTCATCTTCTAATTTGCTTTCAAACTCTCTAATAGCAACTGCTGTTTCATGAGTTAAATCATCTCTTAGTTTTGCTATTAAAATATCTCTAGCTTCATTTCTAGAAAGTCCAGATATTCTTTCTAATTCATTTTCTTGTGCAACTTTTATATTTTCAATCTCTTCTTTTTTAGCTTCTAACTCTTCAGTTGTTTTTTCTAATTCTTGACTTTTTACTTCAAGTTTTTCTATTTTGTTATCTAAAGTTTCCTCTTTTTTAGCTAATCTAGCTTCTTTTTGAAGAAGTTCATTTTTAGAGTTTTTAATCTCTCTTTCTGCTTCCTCTTTTATTTGATAAACGTGTTCTTTAGCTTTTAATTCAATCTCTTTACCCTTAGCAACAGCTTCTTTTTCAGCTAATTCCACTATCTCTTTCGCTTTTATTTTTGATTTTGTTATCTCATCTTCTAAATCATTTAATTCATTTATTCTTTTATCTATAACAGACTTTTTATATAGTAACGATATCACTATACTTAGTCCGATTACTACTAATCCTATTCCTAAAACTACATTCATATTTTATCCTTCTCCATCATCAATTTATTTAAAACTTGCTACTGCTTCCTCTTCTGTTTCATATATTTCAAATATTTCATCTAATCCGATCATTTCAAATATAGTTTTAATATTTTCGTTTAATTTTATAAGTTTAATATCTCCACCCATATCTTTAACAACTTTTAATTTTCCTCTAAGAATTCCCATTGCTAAACTATTTATATGTACTAATTCTTCAAAATCTATTATAAATTTAGTATTATCCATCTCAACAAGTTTAGTGATTCTTTCTTTTAATTTAGGTGCAACTAATGCATCTAGTTCTCCTATAACCTTTATAACCTTTATATCTCCTACATTTTTCTCAATTATATCAAAATTTACTACCATTTTTATATAACCTCCTTGATTTTCTTTTCTATTTTAAATAATGTTCCATTTAATTTCTTTTCTATTTTAAAATTGTCTGCAATGGCTCTAGCTATATATAAGCCCATTCCACCCTCTTCTTTACTCAATTTTTCTTCATCAAAACCTACACCATTATCTTCTACTACTAATTGGATTACATCATTTGATCTTTGAATTTCTAAAATGATATCTCCTGGTTTATATTTATACCCATGTTCAACTACATTAGTTGACAATTCATCTACAACAGATAAAAGTTGAAACACATCCTTTTCATTTATATGTTGTAATTCAAGATAAGTTTTTACTAAGGCTCTAATTAAAGATAAATTCTCTAAAGAAGAAGGAATAGTCATTTTTATAATATTTTTCACCTATTATCACCTTCTCTCTTTAAATTCTGTTATTTTCCATTCTCCACTCTTTAATGAAAAATAGACGTTAAAATATATAGTTCTATCTTCAACAATAAAAGCAATCATATTATTTGCAGTATTTTTGAAGAATTTAGGTTTATTAATAAATATTTTTATTTTGGAAAAATCTACTTTTTCTATTTCATTTCCTACAAATATATTTTTTAAAGATGGATCCAATGTATTCTTTAACTTATTTGTATTTCCATTGGCTAACTCTTGTTTTATCTCATCTATTAATATTTCTAGGCTTTTTTTATCCCTCTGTTGCTCTATTATTAGCCTTTTATATTTTGAAACTAAATCTTGATTTTCCTCTTTTGATAATTCAATTTCTAGTTTTTCTATCTGCCAATTTTCATATAAGTTTCTGTATATTTCTTCTCTCTTATCATTAAAAATTTTATTACTTATATTTGAACAACCTGTCAAAAAAAAGATTGAAACAATCCAAATAAAAATCTTCCTTATATTCATCTTTACCTATTCCCTATCATATTAATAATACCATATCACTATCTTTTTATCAAGAATTTAATTGTGCTTTACGTCAGTTAATCCCAAGTTTAATGCCTTCATAATACTATTTATAATCTCATCTTCACTTAATTTATCTAAATCAAACCAAATGTAAGATGGATCATTTTTAAACCAAGTAAATTGTCTTTTTGCATATCTTCTAGAGTTTCTTTTTATATTTTCAACTGCCTCTTCATATGTAACTTTTCCATTAAAATACTCTATTAACTCTGTGTATCCAATTATATTTATCTTTCTTAAATTTTCACCATATTTTTCATAAAGAGCTCTAACTTCTTGCTCTAGCCCTTTTTGTAACATTATATCTACTCTTAAATTTATTCTCTCATATAGATACTCTCTATCTCTTTCTAAAGCCACTTTTAAAAAATTATAATTATTGTTTTTTATATTTTTTTTAGATAAAACAGAGAATTTATCTCCTGTTAATAAACAAACTTCCACTGCACGTTCAACTCTTCTTCTATTATTAATATGAATATCTTGAGCAGCTTGAGGATCTAACTCCATAAGTTTTTTATATAGTTCTTCACTATCTAATTTTAAAAGTTCCTCTCTTAAAACAGGATTTCCTGCTGGAAGATCAGATAATCCCTCAGTTATAGAACCTATATATAACCCTGTTCCCCCAGTAAGAATAATATTTTTATTCTCTTTTTCTTTCTCATTTAAAATATTATCAACTGCTGTTTGGTAATCACCAACACTATATTTTTTTATAGGCTCAACTACATCAAGCATATAGTGTTTTACTCCTTGCATCTCCTCTGTTGTTATCTTTGCAGTTCCTATATCCATTCCATTATAAATTTGAGCAGAATCAGCAGAGATTATATCTGCATCTAATAACTTTGCTAATTTTATAGAAAGATCTGTTTTTCCTACTCCAGTAGGTCCTGCAATTACTAAACCTTTTATCATACTCTTCCTTTCTAGCACAAAAAAGCTGAATAAAAATTCAGCTTTTTATTTTTATTCTACATATTCAAACTCTACATCAGCTATTCTTACATTGTCTCCATCTTGGATACCTGCATCTCTCATAGCCTCTTCTAATCCAAGAGATCTCATCATATGTAAGAAGTTAATAATAGAATCTTCATCCATTGTAATAACATATTTAGCAAGAACTTCATCAAGAATTCTTCCTTCTATTACATAAGTTCCCTCTTCATCTTGAGTGATTACAAAGTCTTCTGATTCTCCTTTTATCTCTCTCAATACTTCATTTACATTTACTTCTTCTTCTAATGGCTCTCTTTCAATTTTTTGTAACATATCGTAACTTCTAAATAATACTTCTCTTATTCCTTCATTTAAGATTACTGAAATAGGATAAACTTCATTTCCTTGAGCCTCTACATGAGCTTTAAATTTCTCATATTTGTCCATATCCCATAATAGATCCATCTTATTTGCAAGAACTATTTGCTTTTTATTTGATAATTTTTCACTGAATTTTCTCAACTCTTCATTTATTTTTTCATAGTCCTCTATAGCATCTCTTCCCTCTATCTCTGCCACATCAACTAGATGGAATATCATTTTACATCTTTCAATATGTCTTAAGAACTTATCTCCAAGTCCAATTCCCTCATGAGCTCCCTCAATAAGTCCTGGAATATCTGCTATTACAAATGATTTTCCCTCTTCTAATCTAACAACACCTAATTTAGGCTCAAGAGTTGTAAAGTGATAACTTCCAACTTTAGAGTTAGCTGCTGATACCCTATTGATAAAGCTTGATTTTCCAACTGATGGATATCCTACAAGAGCTATATCAGCTAAAAGTTTCAATTCAAGTTTAACTTTTATCTCTGCTCCTTCCCTACCCTTTCCAGCTATTTTAGGTGTTTTTCTTGTAGCAGATTTAAAGTGAACATTTCCTGCTCCCCCTCTTCCACCTTTTAAAAGCAGTCTAGGCTCTCCAGGAACATTCATATCTAATAAAAGTTTTCCAGTTTCTACATCTCTTACTTGTGTTCCAACAGGAACTTTAATTATTAAATCTGCTCCTGTTTTTCCATACATCTGTTTCTTTTGTCCATTTTCTCCATTTTCAGCTTTAAATACTTTTTTATATTTAAAGTCAATCAAAGTGTTGATGTTAGGATCTGCAACAAAAATTACACTTCCACCATTTCCACCATCTCCACCATCTGGTCCACCAAATTGAATATACTTCTCTCTTCTAAAAGCTGCTGAACCATCTCCACCATTCCCAGCCTTCACTGTTACTACAACTTCATCTATAAACATCTATCTTTTTTCACTCCTAAAATTTATTTTTTATCAATATATTTTACCTTACTTTATAATAATTTACAAGTTTTTTCCTTTGCTTCCTTTATATATTTCTACTCTTCATCCATCTCTTTAAAAATTTTATAACTTACAACTGCCAATGGAGCTATCTCATAAATATTTTTACAAAATTCAGATCTTTTTATCTCATAATATTGTTCATCTAATGTAAATTTTTTTATCTCATTTACTAAAGTTTCAAAGAGAAATCTATTTTGAAATATCTCTCCAAACAAAACTATTTTCTCTGGATTTATTACTGATATAATTCCATCTATTGCATTAGCTATCATATGAATAGCCTCTAATACAATATTAAAAGTTAACATATCCTTTTCAGCAACACCTTTTAAAACATCATTTATAGTTAAAACTCCTTTTTCTACTAAGGTGTTTTTTAAACTACTATAATTATTTAATTTTATTTGAGAAGTTATTTTCTTTATTATTGCCACATTGGAAACCTCTGTTTCTAAGCACCCTTTTTTCCCGCATGAACATTTTTCTGGACTATTTCTTCTTACAACCATATGTCCTAATTCTCCAGAAATAGAACCATATCCATGATAGGGAGCATCATTTAAAAATATACTTCCCCCTACTCCATCTCCTATATTCATCACTACAAAGTTTTGATTTTCCTTACATGAACCAAATATCTTTTCAGTTAATGCCATAGCTCTAACATCATTTTCAACAAAAACTTTTACTTTAAATTTTCCCTCTAACCTTCTCTTTAAATTTATATTTTTCCAATTATAATGTGGAGAAAATATAGATATACCATTTTCACTATCAACCATTCCATTCATTACTACAGATATTGTACTTATATCACTATTCTTTTTTATCTCTCTCTCAATAAGTTTTTCTGTAAGTTCTAAAATACTATGCTCCTTTTCTGGCAATCTTTTTTTCAAAGAATACTTTTGAGTTTTTAAAATTTTACCATCTATATCTCCAGTAACTATTTGAATAAATCTTGGAGCTAGCGATACACCTAAGATAACCCCTATTTTTTTCTTATTAATTTTAATAATTACTGGACGCCTTCCACCAGTTGAAATCCCTTCACTTATCTCTTCTATTATTCCACTTTCAAGAAATTTATTTATTATCTTTCCTACTCCTGCAGGAGTAATCTCCAATTTTTTTGCTAGCTCTGCCCTTGAAGTTCCATTACTATTTTTTATAAGTTCTAATGTTTTTATCTTTATACTATTCTTCCTCATTTTTTCCCCTTTTAGATGAATTTCTTTTATACTATATTATACTATATTTTCACTTTTTTCTCAAAACTTATTTTACTTAGTTTAATAAGAAGAGGTGTTTTTATTTAAAAAATCTTGTGAAAATATAAATATAAGTTATACTTATATCAGACATAGTTAACTAAAAAATAGTGGAGGTAAAAAATGATAAAAGGTTTAATTGAAGATTTTAAAGCTTTGTATAAATATGAAGGAGAAGTAAAAGTATTCTTTTCTCCTGGAAGAGTAAATTTAATTGGAGAGCATACAGATTATAATGGTGGATTTGTATTTCCATGTGCTTTAGACTTTGGTACATATGCTGTTGCAGTTAAAAGAAATGACAATATTTTTAGAATGTACTCTAAAAACTTTGAAAATCTAGGAATAATAGAATTTTCATTAGACAGATTAATTAACGAACCTCAAGATGACTGGGCTAACTATCCAAAAGGAGTTATTAAAACTTTCTTAGAAGCAGGATTTAATATAAATAGTGGTTTTGATGTATTATTCTATGGAAATATTCCTAATGGTGCAGGACTTTCTTCTTCAGCATCTATTGAACTTGCTACTTCTGTTATACTAAAAGATCTATTTAATCTTGATATAGATATGGTAAGCATGGTTAAACTTTCTCAAAAAGCTGAAAACAAATTTATCGGTGTAAATTGTGGAATTATGGATCAATTTGCTATTGGAATGGGTAAAAAAGATAATGCTATTCTTTTAGATTGTAACACTTTAAACTATCAATATGCCCCTGTTGTTTTAAATGGAGCATCAATTGTTATTGCAAATACAAATAAAAAGAGAGGACTAGCAGATTCTAAATACAATGAAAGAAGAGGATCTTGTGAAGCTGCTGTAAAAGTTTTAAATGAAAATGGAATAGATATAAAATACCTTGGAGAACTTTCTGTTGAAAAATTCAATGAAATAAAACATCTAATCACTGATGAAGAACAATTAAAAAGAGCTACACATGCAGTTACTGAAAATGAAAGAACAAAAGTTGCTGTTGAAAAATTAAATGCTGGGGATATTGAAGCTTTTGGACAATTAATGAACCAATCTCATATCTCTCTTAGAGATGACTATGAAGTTACTGGATTTGAACTAGACTCATTAGTTGAAGCAGCATGGGAAGCTGAAGGAGTTATCGGAGCTCGTATGACTGGAGCTGGATTTGGTGGATGTACTGTAAGTATAGTTAAAGATGAATTTATAGAATCATTTAAAAAATCAGTTGGAGAAAAATACACAGCTAAAACTGGTTTAGTTGCTGATTTCTATGTTGCTAAAATTGGAGATGGAAGTAGAAAGTTAGGTGATTTTTAATGAGTATAAATATATATGAAGAAGTAGGAATGCTACTTAAATTTGGATTAGAGAATAATCTTATTGGTAAATATGATGCTGTTATATCTAGAAATGAAATTATGCATCTTTTAAAACTTGAAGATTGGGAAAATATAGATCTATCTAATAGAGAAGTTCCTAAATATCCAAATGAAATACTAGAAAATATTTGTAAATGGGCTATTGAAAATAATATTATTGAAGATAGTATAGTTGTTAAAGATCTTTTTGATACTGAAATTATGGGAAAATTAACTCCTACTGCTACTCAAATAATAGATAGATTCCATTCACTTAGTGAAAAAGAAGGAGTAGAAGCCGCTACTAATGATTACTACTCTTTTGCACAAAAAACAAATTATATAAGAACTGATAGAATAGCTAAAAATATGCACTGGTTCTCTAATACTGAGTATGGAGATATGGAGATAACAGTAAATCTTTCTAAACCTGAAAAAGATCCTAGAGATATAGCAAAAGAAAGATTACTTCCACCTTCTGCATATCCTAAATGCCTTCTTTGTTATGAAAATGTAGGTTATGCTGGAAGATTCAATCACCCTGCAAGACAAAATCATAGAGTTATTCCATTTGATCTAGCTGGTGAAGAATGGTTCTTACAATATTCTCCTTATGTTTACTACAATGAACATGCTATTGTTTTTGCTGGTGAACATAGACCTATGAAGATAAATAGAGATGCTTTTAATAGAATTACAACTTTTGTTGAAAAACTACCTCACTATTTCTTAGGTTCAAATGCTGATCTACCTATAGTTGGAGGATCTATTTTAAGCCATGATCACTATCAAGGTGGACACCATGAGTTCCCAATGGCAAAATCTCCTGTAGAAACTAAACTTGTTTTTAAAGGTTTTGAAGATGTTGAAGCTGGAATTGTTAAATGGCCTATGTCTGTTATTAGAATAAAAAGTGTTGACAGAGCTAGATTAGTTGATCTTGCTGTTAAAATTTTAGATGCTTGGAGAGAATATAGTGATGAATCTCTAGGAATTTTAGCTCACTCTGAAGATACTCCTCACAATACTGTTACTCCTATTGGAAGAAGAAGAGGAGATAAATTTGAACTTGATTTAGTTTTAAGAAACAATAGAACAGATGAAGAAAATCCACTTGGAATTTTCCATCCTCATGCAGATGTTCACAATATTAAAAAAGAAAATATTGGACTTATTGAAGTTATGGGACTTGCAGTTCTTCCTGGAAGATTAAAAGAGGAATTAGAAATCTTAGGAAGATACATGGTTGCAGATGATTATGCAGAAAAAATCAAAAATGATGCTAAAGTTGAAAAACATCTAGCTTGGGCTGAAAAAGTTTATAATAAATATTCTGATATCAACAGTGATAATGTTGAAAAAATATTAAAAGATGAAGTTGGAGTTACTTTCTCTAGAGTTTTAGAAGATGCTGGAGTTTATAAAAGAGATGCTGAAGGAAAAAATGGATTCCTTAGATTTATAGAAAAAGTAAATTCTCTTTAATATCTCTTTAAATTAATGTATAATAATAGAAAATAGATATTTCTAGGAGGTCAAAAATGGCAATTTTAGTTTGTGGTGGAGCTGGATATATTGGAAGTCACGTTACAAGAGCCCTTATAGACAGTGGAGAAGATGTAATTGTATTAGATAATCTTCAAACTGGACATGTTGATGCTGTACATGAAAAAGCAAAACTTGTACTTGGAGATTTAAGAGATGACGAATTTATGGAGAGAGTTTTCTCTGAAAATAAAATAGATGGTGTTATTGATTTTGCTGCTTTCTCATTAGTTGGTGAAAGTGTTAGCGAACCTTTAAAATACTTTGAAAATAACTTCTATGGAACTCTTTGCTTACTTAAAGCTATGAGAAAACATAATGTTAACAAAATAGTATTCTCATCAACAGCAGCAACTTATGGAGAACCTGAAAATATTCCTATTCTTGAAACTGATAAAACTTTCCCTACTAACCCATATGGAGAAAGTAAATTAGCAGTTGAAAAAATGTTAAAATGGTGTGATAAGGCTTATGGTATAAAATATACTGCTCTTAGATATTTCAATGTTGCTGGAGCTCATCCAGAAGGAAATATTGGAGAAGATCATGATCCTGAAAGTCACTTAATCCCTATTATTCTTCAAGTTGCTCTAGGAAAAAGAGAACACATAGGAATATTTGGAGATGACTATCCTACTGAAGATGGTACTTGTATAAGAGACTATATTCATGTTATGGACTTAGCTGATGCTCATATTCTTGCTTTAAAAAGATTAAATAATGGTGGAGATAGTGCTATTTTCAACTTAGGAAATGGTGAAGGATTCTCTGTTAAACAAGTTATTGAAGTTGCTAGAAAGGTAACTGGACATGCAATACCAGCAGTTGTTTCTCCTAGAAGAGCTGGAGACCCTGCTAAACTTGTTGCTACTTCTGCAAAAGCTATGAAAGAATTAAATTGGACACCTAAATTTGATTCTTTAGATAAGATTATAGAAACTGCTTGGAACTGGCATAAAAACCATCCTAATGGATATGAAGATTAATAATTTTAGAGGCTGTTTAAATTAACAGCCCCTTTTTTTATACTTATTTATTTTAATATTGTTATAGATATTACCTCTTTAGTCTTATAAAATTCTGAAGTTAAATCTAAAAGATTATATTGTTTTGGAATAATCAAAGTATATACTACCCTATTATTCTCTTGAGATTTTTGCATTGATCTTACTCTTATATCAAACATTTTAAATATATCATTAGTTTTAGAATAATAAATTCCATTTTCTAAATCTCCTAAATATTCAACTTCTATCTTAGATATGATTTTTTCATCTATAAATCTTCTCTCAACAGCTTTTAAAGTTACCAATACAATTAATACAACTACCCCTGCTATAAATGTCATTGAATAGAATCCCCAACCAATTCCTAATCCTATACAACCAGTTACCCAGATAGATGCTGCTGTTGTTAAACCACCAATAGTTCCCTTATCTCTCATTATAGTTCCTGCACCTAAAAATCCTATTCCACTAACAACTTGGGCCCCTATTCTCCCTAAATCTGTCTTTATAACTTGAGCTGCTACTCCATTTGTTACAGCAAATTTAACTATCTCTATTCTTAAACAATCTTGTATCATTGATACAACAGTAGCTCCCAAGCAAACTAATATATGTGTTCTAAACCCTGCTGGTCTATTATTGTGTCCTCTCTCATATCCAATCATTCCACCAATTAAAACTGACATTGCAATTCTAATAATAATCTCTCTAGCTGTTAATTCAACTGCAAAACTATTCATCCATCTCTCCTTAAAAATAAAAGATGATTAAAATTAAAAAAGTATAATCTTTTCTATTCTAACCATCTCTTAATAAATATTTTAATCAAATTTTACCTTAGGGGCTTCATTAGCTCCCTCTGTAGCTTTAAATAATGGTTCTTCTCTAAAATTAAATATTCCTGCAAAAATGCTACCTGGTATCATTTTTATACTTTGATTGTATGATGTAACAGTATCATTATAAAACTGTCTTGCAAAACCTATTTTACTCTCTATATCTTTTAATTCCTTTTGAAGTTCTAAAAAATTTACATTTGCTTTCAAATCTGGATACTGCTCTGAAACAACCATTAATCTACTTAATAGTCCTGATATCTCTCCATTGGCAGCCATTTTTTCATCTACTGTTCCTGCTGACATATAACGTGTTCTTGCAGAGGTAACCTTTTCTAAAGTTTCCTTTTCATGTGTTGCATACCCTTTTACTGTTTCCACTAAATTTGGAATAAGATCCAATCTTTTTTGAAGTTGAACCTCTATCTGACTCCAAGAATTTTTTACCCTTTCATGAAGTTTTACAAATCTATTTTGATAAGAAATTGTAATTATAATCAGCAATATAATAATTCCAAGAATAACACTAAGCATAATCATATTTAATCACTTCCCCTTAATCTAAATTGTATATTTTAGAGTATTTTTCTTTTAAATAATCAATATAGTATTTAGGTTCAAGATCCTCTCCTGTTATCTCTTTTATAAGTTCAGCAGTTCCTCTCAATTTACCATAAACATGGATTCTATCTCTTAACCAACCTTTTATTCTATCCATTTTTCCATCTCTCAATAGTTGATCTACATCCATATCCTCTTTCATTTTATGATATAGTTGAGCAGCATAAACACTTCCTAAAGCATATGATGGGAAATATCCTATCATTCCACCTGCCCAGTGTACATCTTGTAATGCTCCCTCACTATCAGTTTCAGGAACTACTCCTAAATACTCTTCCATCTTCTTATTCCAAATCTCTGGAAGTTTATCTATATCTAATTCTCCATTAATGATTCCCTTTTCTATCTCATATCTTACCATTATATGCAGTGAATAAGTAAGCTCATCTGCCTCTGTTCTTATAAGTGATGGTTCAACTTTATTTACCCCTCTATATAACTCGTTTATATCTATCTCTTTTAATGCTGGGAAGTTTTCAATTCCATTTTTATAGATTCCTTCCCAGAAAGCTAAGCTTCTTCCAAGGATATTTTCATAGAATCTAGATTGTGACTCATGTATTCCCATAGAACCACCAGATGCAAGTATTGTTCCTTGTAGATCATCCCCTATCTGTTGTTCATAGATTCCATGTCCACTTTCATGGATAACACTAAAAATACTAGAGAAAGGTTGATCTTCAATAAATTTTGTTGTCATTCTAACATCATTTTTATCTATATTCATAGTAAAAGGATGTTCACTTTCAGCTAAAACTCCTCTATCAAAGTCAAATCCTAAATATGATGCTAAATATTTATTAAACTTTCTTTGAGTTTCAATATCTACCTTTTTAGATAAAAATTCAAAATCATTTTTTACCTTACTCTCTTTTACTTTCTTCAATAGTGGTACAATCTCTTCTCTTAAACTTTTAAAGAACTTATCTAATTTTTTAGTGTCCATTCCCTTTTCGTACTCATTAAGAAGAACATCGTAAATGTTTTTTTCATCTTTCATTTGATATTTTGCAAATTTAATATTATATTCAAATATTTTTTTCAAATCATCTTTAAATAGATTGAAATCATTTTTATTTTTAGCTTCTTCCCATACCCCTTGGCTTCTAGCTACAAGTTTTGAATACTCTTCATACTCTTTAGGTGGTATTTTTTTCATTTTCTCTATCTCTTCTGTTATATCCTCTATCTCTTTTCTTTGGATATCATCAAGCTTTTCCTTTTTTTCACTTAATTTTTCAACTAATTTAATAAATTCCTCAGAAGTCATTAAGTTATAGCTTTTCATACTCAAATAACCAAATACATCAGCTATTAACTCCTTTCCCTTCTTAGGAGCTGTTGTCTCTAAATCCCATTGTAAAATCTCAAGTGATGCATCTATAAGTTTTTTCTCTTTTATAATTTCTTCAAATTTTTTTAATTTTTTCTTCATAAATATCAGTCCTCTCTTCTATGTTTCATTCTATATTCTCTAGGGTTCTCTGGATTTCTATCTCTCCATAACCCCAATTTTTCCTCTTGAGCCTTTTTAAAAGCTTTTTTATATGCTTTTTCTCTCTTAGCATGATACTCATAGAACCAAGCATTTCCAGTAGCTATCATCTCTAAGTTCATATCTTTGCTCTTATAAAAAACTTTTCCAACTTTTCTTCCATATTTATCTTCATCCATCACTTTTATATCTACTTTTTTATTAAGAATTCTATCTTCTAGATATTTTTTTGAAATCTCTCCATACCTCTGTTTTAACTCTGGAGCATCTATTCCATACATTCTAACTCTTATCTTTTTGCTCCCAGATCTTATTACTAAAGTATCTCCATCAGCTACATCTATTACCTGCCCACTTATAGCCATTGAAGTTAAGCTTAAAATAAATATATAGATTAAAAATAAAATTTTTCTCATACATCTCTCCCTTTAAAAAAATCTTATCTACATTATACTTTATTTTTCTCTATATTCCTACTCTGTTTTTTTATAAAAAAATTACACCCTCTATCTCAATTATCAAGACTTTAGGTGTAATCTATTCTAAATTAATATCTCCATATCCTCTTGGGAAATAACAAATCCCTTTTCCTCTACACTTTTTCTTATATCTTCATTAGATAAAACCATATTTGTATGGTTAAAATGTGTAAAAACTATCTTTTCAGAAGGAAGTTTATTATCTTCAATGTATTTTAAAGTTTCTTCAATAGTTGGATGAGGTATCTCATTCAGATCTCTTCCTCTAACTTTTCCAATCTCCTCTTTAGTATAAAAAGTAGCATCAACTATTACTTTTTTACACTCATTTATCAGTTTATTTAGATCCTCTTCAAATCCATTCCAACGATCTATATCAGGAACAAAGAATATCTTCTCTTCTCCTTTAACTAAAAATCCATAAGTATCTGCATACTCATTTCTATGAACAACTTCTATTGGTGTAACCTCTATTCCATCATCTAAAACAAAAGGAACTCTGTTTTTAAATTCAATAATCTCTATATTATCCAGTTTTATAAGCTGATTCCATGGAGCATTATTTTTTAAAAATTCTCCCATTTTACTACTTACAAAAATTTTTAATTTCTTTGTATTTAAAGCTTCTCTTCCTAACATCATAAGTCCTGTATAATGTCCAATATGAGCATGAGTAAGAATTATTCCCTCTAACTTCTCCCCTTTTTCAATATCTATCAATTTTCTATATTGCTTTGAAAATTCTGGAGTTGCTTCAATCATAAATTTTTTTCCTGTTTTTTCATTAATTATCCCTAAAGAAACTGGATATTCTTCTTTTCTCTCTCCTCTATATATTTCACTACAAATTTTGCAATTGCACCCTAGTTGAGGTATTCCTGCATCTTGTGCTATACCTAAAAATTTTATTTTTACCCTCATCTTCTTTCCCACCTTTTTATAAAAAATTTAATAAAAAAGAGCTGAAGAAATCAATAATTTACAACAGCTCTAAAATATTACCCTATACTTCCATATACTAATCCTAAAACTATTATTGCTGCTGTTCCTGGAATAAATATATATCTTCCAAGCCATAAAATTAAAGCTCCTGCTTTAACTGAACTCCCCTTGTTTATCTCATCAATTACCCTTTGTTTATCTACATAGTAGAAATAAACTCCTAAACCTATTACTGCTCCTAATGGAATTAAAATAATTGACACAAAATCAGCAAATTTACCAAACCAATTCATATTTAAATCTAAAAATAATCCTATTATACATGCTACACTTCCCACTATTATCGCTGCTTTTATTCTACTTATTTTATATCTATCCATTATAGCCTCAACTGGCACTTCAAGCTGATTAATAGCTGATGATAAAGCTGCAAATATTACACTAAGGAAGAATAATCCCCCTAATATTTGCCCACCAGGAATATTTGAGAATATTGCAGGTATTGTTATAAATAATAGTGCTGGTCCTGATCCTGCATCAAGTCCAAATGAAAACGCTGCTGGAATAATTATAAACCCTGCCATTAGAGCTGCAGTCGTATCTAAAAAACAAGTTTGAACTACACTTGCTGGAATCTCTACATCATCACCTAAATAGCTTCCATATACTAAAAGAGCTGATCCACTTAATCCCACTGTAAAAAATGCTTGTCCTAGAGCCATTATCCATGTCATTGGATCCTCTAACATGCTCCATTTAGGTTGAAGTAAAAATTTAACTCCATCTATTGCATTTGGAAGAGTTAAAGATCTAACCATCAATCCTAAAAACAGTACAAACATCAATGGCATTATTATTTTATTAAGTTTTTCTATCCCCTTTACCACTCCAAAAGATATTACTACTACACTTAATACAACCCCTAAAATATGCCATGGAATTGAGGCTGCTTGTCCTGCTATACTTCCAAAATATGCTCCATATTCAACACCATTAATAGCTCCTGTTAAATAAGAGAAAAAGTATCTTATAACCCAACCAAAAACTATAACATAAAAAGTAAATACTCCTGCTACTGATATTATCGGTATAATTGGCAATAAATTTTTACAAGGAATATTTATATCTTTTAATATTTCACTTAATCCAAAAATTCCTCTTTTCATCATTCTTCCAAATGATATCTCTCCAACTAATCCTACAACAGCAAATAGAGCTACAAATATAAAATATGGTATTAAAAATGCTGCTCCCCCATACTTTCCAAGTTTCCAAGAGAACAACCAAATATTTCCTAGTCCAATAGCAGCTCCTACACATGAAAGCATAAATCCTATCTTATTTGTAAAACTTTCTCTTTTTTCCCCCATCATCTCTCCTTTCTAACATAAAAGGGCAGGCGGAGAAATCCTACCTACCCTTTTTTAAAATTAGTATTTTTTCATTAATTCTCTTACTTTTGCTACTACTTCATCTTTAGAAACTTCTAATGTTTCTCCTGTTCTTCTTATTTTTAATTCAACAATTCCCTCTCCAGCTTTTTTACCTGAAACAACTTTAAATGGGAATCCAATAAGATCTGCATCCTTAAATTTGAATCCAGGTCTTTCATCTCTATCATCTATCATTGAGTCTATTCCATCAGCTAATAAAGCATTGTAAATCTCTTCAGCAACTTTTACTTGATCTTCATTTTTTATATTAGCTGGAATAACATCAACTACATATGGAGCTAATGCTGTTGGCCATATAATTCCAAATTCATCGTTATTTTGTTCAATAGCAGATGCTAAAGTTCTTGATACTCCAATTCCATAGCATCCCATTATCATAACTTTACTTTCTCCCTTATCATCTAGATAAGTTGCATTTAATGCTTGAGAGTATTTAGTTCCTAATTTGAATATATGTCCTACTTCTATTCCTCTTGCACTATGAAGTTTTCCTCCACATCTTGGGCAAGTTTCTCCAGGTTTTACAGTTTTTACATCAGCAACTATATCAGCTGTATAATCTCTTCCATAATTTACATTGATATAGTGAGTATCTAATTTATTTCCACCTGCTGTATGGTTATTGATTTTTGTTACTTCCTCATCAGCTAGTACTTTTATATCTTTTAATTCTATTCCATAAGGTCCGATGAATCCTTTTATTAATCCATGTTTTTCAAGTTCTTCATCTGTAAGTAAAGCTACATCTACTGCATTGATTACATTTCTTAATTTAGTTTCGTTTACTTCATAATCTCCTCTAATTAAAACCATGTATACTTGATCTGTTCCCATATCTCTATACATCATAGCTTTTACAGTTTTACTATAAGGGATATTTAAGTAATTTACTATATCATCAATTTTTGATACATTTGGTGTATCTATAAGCTCAGCAGCTTTTAACTCTTCAACTGGTGCTGGTTCTACTTTACTTGTTGCAGTTTCTACGTTAGCTGCATATTCACATGAATCACAATAGATAATTTCATCTTCTCCAGAATCTGCAAGAACATGGAATTCTTGTGATCCACTTCCACCAATTGCTCCTGAGTCTGCCTCAACTGGTCTGAATTTTAATCCACATCTTGAGAATATTCTTGAATATGCATCTCTCATATTTAAGAATTCTTCATCTAGTGATTCTTGAGATGTATGGAAAGAGTAAGCATCTTTCATTACAAATTCTCTTCCTCTCATAAGTCCAAATCTTGGTCTTATTTCATCTCTGAATTTTGTTTGAATTTGATATAGATTTAATGGTAATGATTTATATGAAGAGATCTCATTTCTTATAAGGTCTGTTATTACCTCTTCATGTGTTGGTCCTAATACGAAATCTCTCTTATTTCTATCTTGTAGTTTCATCATAAGAGGTCCCATAACTTCCCATCTTCCACTTTCTTTCCAAAGCTCAGCTGGTTGAAGAACTGGCATTAATATCTCTTGAGCTCCTGCTCTATCCATTTCCTCTCTTACTATGTTTTCAACTTTCTTTAAAGCCTTATATCCTAATGGAAGATAAGTATATACTCCACTAGTTAATTTTTTAATCATTGATGCTCTTAAAAGAAGCTTGTGACTTGCTGTTTCTGCTTCTTTAGGAGTTTCTTTAAGTGTTTTTATAAAACTCTTACTAAATCTCATTTTTCCCTCCACAATTTTTCGTTATTTACTCCATATTCTACCATATTTTCATTTTCTTTCCTAGTTTTCTTTAAATTTTTCTTCAATATCATATTTTAAATATGGATTTTCTATTTTTCCTCTATTTTCTTTGAGATAATCTACACATATCTCTTTAACTAATTTTATGGTTTTTATATCATGAACTATATCAGTAAATTTCAAATCACTAAATCCACTTTGTTTTGTTCCAAATATCTCTCCAGATTTTCTAAGTTTCAGATCTTCCTCAGCTATTTTAAATCCATCTTGAGTTTCTTCCATTATCTGCAATCTCGCTTTAGAAGTTGCATTCTCTGTCTTTGAAACTAGAAAACAGTATGATTGATACTCTCCTCTTCCTACTCTTCCTCTCAATTGATGCAAAGCTGAAAGTCCAAAACGTTCTGAGTTATTAATTACCATTATTGTAGCATTAGGCACATCCACTCCAACTTCTATTACTGTTGTAGAAACAAGTATATCTAATTCTTTGTTTTTAAATCTTTTCATTACCTCATCTTTTTCAGAGTTTTTCATTCTTCCATGAAGAACTCCTATTTTATACATTGGAAGTTTTTTATTTACCTCTTCATAAAGTTCCTCTGTAGACTTAGCAGCTAATTTTTCACTTTCCTCTATTAGAGGGGCTATAAAATAAGCTTGTCTCCCTTGAGAAAGTTTTTTTCCAATAAAATCATACATAATATCACTATCTTCATCATTGGATATCCACTTAGTTTTTATTGGTTTTCTTCCAGGTGGTAACTCATCTATAACCGAAACATCTAGATCACCATATATACTTAAAGCTAAAGATCTAGGAATAGGAGTTGCACTCATTACTACTAAATTTGCTAAAACTCCCTTATCTCTTAAAAGCTTTCTCTGTACTACTCCAAATCTATGTTGTTCATCTATTATAATCAATCCCAATTTTTTAAAGTAGACATTTTTCTCTATTAGTGCATGTGTTCCTATTACAATATCAACATTTCCCTCTTTTATATCATTTAAAAGTTTCTCTTTTGTCTTCCCTTTAAAACTTCCAGTAAGAAGTTCCACTCTTACACCAAGTTTTTCAAATTTCTCTTTTACCGATAAAAAATGTTGCACTGCCAATATCTCTGTTGGAGCCATCAATACCCCTTGATAAGAGTTTTCCACCATATATAATAACAAAATCATTGAAACAATAGTCTTTCCACTTCCTACATCACCTTGTACAAGTCTATTTACTATTCTTCCATTAGAAAGATCTTTATATATCTCGGTTATAACTTTTTTTTGAGCTTTTGTTAAACTAAAACTTAAACTTTCTAGATATTGTTTCACTAAAGTTTTCTTATCTTCTAAAGTATACTTGCTTTTATTCTCATTATCTATTTCAAATCTTTTTTGCAGAATCCCCATTTCTAGTACTAATAACTCTTCTATTGCAAATCTTCTTTTAGCTTCTTCTATACTTTTGCTATTTTTAGGAAAATGTATATCTGTTAAAGCTTCTTCTCTACTTAATATCTTGTATTTTTTCAATATACTCTCTGGAATATTTTCTAAAAATAGTTGTTTTTTACTTTTTACTGCTTCTTTTATTAATCTTCTAAAACTATTTTGAGGCAGATCCTTACTTGTGCTATAAATAGGTAGTATCTCTCCTTCGCTAATCTTTCTTTGATTGCTACTTAATTTAAACTCTGGATTTACCATTTGAAAAACATACCCTCTTTTTACTTGACCAATAAAGATATATTCCTCTCCTAATTTTAAAGTTTTTCTTAAATATGGCATTTGAAACCATACTATCTCTATTATTCCTGTTCCATCAGTAGCTGTTGCCTTTACCATTTTTACACCAGAATGTGTAGGTGGTGCAACTATTTTCATTAAAGAAGCTTTTAAAACTACATACTCATCTCCACGTAGTTCATTTATTTTCATAATATTAGTTCTATCATCATAAGATCTTGGGAAATAGTAAAACAGGTCATATAGAGATTTTATTCCTAAACTTCTCAACTTTTTTATATTTTTTTCATCAAAATACTTTATCTCTACATCTTCAAGAGAATTATATATATTCATATACTCTTCTTTTAACATACCTGCTCACCTCTCTCTGTATATAAATTATCCCCTTTATAGAGATAAAGGGGATACAAATTTTATTAATCTAATTGTTCTAATAATTCTTCTGGAATATCAAAGTTTGCATAAACTTCTTGAACATCATCTAAATCATCAAGTGCATCATATAGAACCATTACTTTTTTAGCTGTTTCTAAATCTGTAATTTCTACTTTATTTTCTGGATTCATAGCTATTTCTGCTTCTTCATAATTGTATCCAGCAGCTTTTAAGTTTTCTAAAACAGTTTGGAACTCTGTATAATCAGTGATTACTTCAAATACATCTCCTTCATCTGATACATCTTCTGCACCAGCTTCAAGAGCTGCCATCATAAATTCATCAGCATCTAATCCTTCAGATTTTACAGTGATTACTCCTTGTTTTTTGAACATCCATGATACAGCACCATCTGTTCCTAGGTTTCCACCTTTTCTTGTGAAAGCTGTTCTTATTTCTGAAGCTGATCTATTTTTGTTATCAGTAACTACATCTACTATGAAAGCTGTTCCAGCTGGACCATACCCTTCATATCTCATTTCCATGTAGTCTACACCTTCTAATTCTCCAGTTCCTTTTTTAATAGCTCTTTCTAATATATCTTTAGGCATATTTCCTGCTTTTGCTTTTTCTATTGCTAATCTAAGTCTTGGGTTAAATCCTGGATCCCCTCCACCTTCTTTAGCTGCTATTGTAAGCTCTCTTCCTAATTTAGTAAATAAGCTAGCTCTCTTTCTATCTTGTGCACCTTTTCTATGTTGGATATTATTCCACTTACTATGTCCTGCCACGACAACCTCCTAATTCTTCTTAATAATATAAAATTTTACCATATGATCAAATATTTTTCAATATTTCTTAATTCTTATGATATTATTTTTTGTAACTATCTCATCTATTTTTTCATCATGTTCTTCTACTTCTAAATTATCTATAATCTGAAATTCATAAGCTAAAGATATTTTTCTTGCTCTAGGATATAGTTTTAAAAATCTATCATAATAGCCTCTTCCATATCCTATTCTATTTCCTTCTATATCAAAAACTACTCCTGGAACTATAATCAAATCTATATCACCATTATATATTTCTCCAACTGGTTCTTTTATTCCAAAAGAGTTATCTATTTTAAATTCTCCTGTATATTCAATAGCTTTTATTATCTCTCTATCTAACATCTTAGGTAGTAAAAGTTTTTTCCCACAAGAGATTATATAATCATTAATTTTCTCTGTATCAATCTCATTTTGAAAACTCATATAACTCATTATTACTTTTGCACTTTCAAAAATCTTACTATCTATAATTTTATTATAGATGAGCTCACTATCTTCTGCTACTTGCTCTTTTGTTAAATTTAATCGTAATTTTTTTATTCTATCTCTAGTTTTCCTCTTCTCCAACATTTTTTTCTATCTCCTGTTTAAGAAGTTTTAAATCTCCCCAAAAATCAAGTGCTACTTTTGATTTTTTCCCACTATCATTTCTTGATTTTTTTACAAAGTTTACATCATAAGTAAGAAGAAGTTTTATTCCGCCTATCCATGGAATAATTTTCCCTCTCTCTTCTCCTATTTTTACATCTCTATTTAATAATACTCTAGCTACTTCAGGTCCTAGAGCAACAACTATTTCAGGTTTAATTAAAGCTATCTGCATATCAATTATCTCTTTTAATTGCTCTTGCTCTTCTTCCATATACTCTCTGTATTTACACTCTTTTTTAGCTAAAGTTGTTATATAATACTCATCAGGATATATCCCCTCAATATCACATAATTTTATTAAAAACTCTCCACTTGAACCTGAAGCTACTTTTAACTCTTCATTTTGATACAAGTCTGGATCATCACCTATAAACAAAATCGAAGCTTCTCTATTTCCACTTCCTATTAAAAGCTTCATATCAGTTTTTTCACCATAATTTGTTCCTAATCCACCAACTTCAAATTCAATTGTTTTCCAAAGATCATTAATCTCTTCATTATTAATCATAATTTTCTCCTTATAGCTCAAATAGATCTGTTACTCTATCTTGTAGAGCTACTTCAAAATTTAAATTAATCTTATTATCTATTAGTTCTTCCTCTAAAGTTCTTCTAGCTAGGTCATAATTATTACTATCTTTACTTATATGAGCTAAATAAACTTTTTTTAATCTATCACTATACATCTCTTTTATAAATTTAGCTGCATCATTATTTGAAAGGTGTCCATTTCTACCTTTTACCCTAGCTTTTAAATCCCATGGATAGTTACAAGTCATCAACATATTATAGTCATAGTTTGATTCTATTATCATAATGTCTATATCTTTAAAGTTTTCTCTCACTATATTACTTACATATCCTATATCTGTTGAAATTGCTATTCTTTTTCCACATTCACTTTCAATCCTATAACCTACTGTTCTTTCTGCATCGTGCATCACATCAAAAGGTAAAACTTTCAATGAATTTTTTAGTAAAAAGCTTTCATTTTGAATAATTTTCAGGTTTTTTTCAGCTATCTTTCCCAGTTTTTTCTCTCCAGCACTATAACTTTCAGGAGTAATATATATAGGAATATCAAATTTTCTAGAGATAATTCCTGCTCCTTGTATATGATCTGAATGCTCATGAGTGATTAAAAGAGCATCTATATCTCCTAAGTTTTCATTTATGGTACTTAATTTTTCCTCTATTTTTTTACAACTGAATCCAGCATCAACTAAAAGTTTTACTCCATTACTTTCTACAAATATTGAGTTTCCTCCACTTCCACTTCCTAATATCGAAACTTTCATCTTTTTTCCCTTCTATTTAAAATAATTACTAATACAATAATTATATCTTAAAAACCTTATTAATACAACTTTTATCTACATTAGAAATTTCAAAAAACAAAAACTGCACCTTAAAATAAGATGCAGTTCTATTTTTAAATTAAATTTTAATTATTCTTTACTTACTGGATATAATTTATGTTGATTTTCAAGATCTAGTTCAAATCCTTTTATATTTTTTTGAATTCCAGCATTATTATCTGGCCATACTAATGGAATTAAAGGTACTTCGTCCATTATAATAGCTTGAGCTTCTTTATAAGCAGCTTCTCTTTCTTCAGGTACAGTTGATTCTCTACCTTTATCTAAGCATTCATCAACTTTTGCATTTGTATACCACATTCTATTTCCAGCACTTCCATGGTTTTTAGAATGGAATACTGCATACATAGCTGAGTCTCCATCTGGACTTGGTGTCCATCCTAATAAGAACATATCATGCTCTCTGTTAGCTAATCTATCTAAGTAAGCTCCCCATTCAAGTAATTCTATTTCAACATCAATTCCAATTTGTTTTAATTGGTCTTGTAAAATAACAGCTGTATCTTTTCTTACATTGTTGTTATTTGTCCAAATTTTTGCTTTAAATCCATTTGGATATCCAGCTTGAGCTAATAATTCTTTAGCTTTAGCTATATCTTGTTTACGAACTTTTAAGTCTTTATTGTGTCCAAATACTGCTGGAGCTACTGGTGAACTAGCTGGAGTTGCTGCTCCTAAGTATATAGCATCTACCATACTTTGTAAATCTATTGCGTAAGCTATTGCTTGTCTAACTTCTTTCTTATCAAATGGTGGTTTTGTAGTATTAAATCCTACATAATTCATTGTTAAAGCTGGCTTTTGAAGAAGTTTTAAATCAGGATGGTTTCTTACCATATCATGATCCATAGCTTCTATATCAACAGCAATATCTACCTCTTTAGTTTCAAGAGCTATTGTTCTGTTTGTTCCTTCTGGAATAGTTCTAAATATTAAAGTATCAATAGCTGGTTTACCTTGATAATAATCTGGGTTAGCTTTTAAAACTATTCTATCTCCAGATGCCCAAGATTCAAATTTAAATGGTCCAGTTCCTACTGGATGTTGTCCATAGCTTTTTCCAGCTTCTGTTACAGCTTTTTCACTTAGTATTCCTGCACCATAGTGAGCAAGATATCCTACTAATGGTCCAAAAGGTTTTTTAGTAGTAATTCTTACAGTTTCATCATCTACTGCTTCGATCTTATCTACATCAACAAAAAAGCTCATCATACTAGGATCATTTTTTACTTTTATAAGACTAAATACAACGTCTTTAACAGTTAAAGGATCTCCATTATGGAATTTAACTCCTTTTCTTATTTTTAAATCTAATGTCAATGGATCTACTTGTGTCCAACTTTCAGCTAATCCTGGAACTAGTTTTGTTCCTTCTCTAGCTACTAAATTATCATAAATTTGTAAAGTTACTCTATGAGATGGCACATCATTAGAAGCAGCTGGATCTAGTGTCTTAGCATCTGCTCCTTGTGCTACAATTACTGTAGTTTCAGCATGAAGTACAGTTGAGAAAAGTGCTACTAACATAAATAAAAATGTAAAAAATCTTTTTTTCATATATTGTTACCCTCCCCTATTATTATTGTATAATAAAATTATACAACATTTTTCACATAAATCAAATATTTTTTACGAAAATTAATCATTTTATTTTAAAATAGATCTAATTATTTTTATTTATATTATTTTTGAAAATATTTTTTCCAAATTATAAATATTTCTTTGATAACACTTCAATATCTTTTATTAATTCTTCTACATCCTCTTTTTTAGTTGCCCATGAAGTCACAAAACGGATAACAGATGTTTTATCATCTACTTTTTCCCAAAATTCATATCTATATTTTTTTCCTAACTCTTCAATCATTGTATTTGGAAGAATAGGAAACTGTTGATTTGTATAAGAATCTGTTTTTAAATCTATATTTTGTGCCAAACAAGCTCTTTTTATCATCATTGCCATTTCATTAGAGTGGCTTCCAACTTCTTCATATCTATTTCCACTAAATAACTCTTTAAACTGCACTCCTAATAATCTTCCCTTTGCTAAAGTAGCTCCTCTTTGTTTTGTAATATGTATAAAATTATGTTGTCTTAACTCTTTATTTATTAAAACTAATGCTTCTCCAAAAAGTAAACCACACTTTGTTCCTCCTAGATAAAAAGCATCTGTATATTTAGCATAATCTTCTAATGCTATATCATTTTTCTCTGAAGTAAGTGCTGATGCCATTCTCGCTCCATCTAAATACAGATATAGTCCAGCTTCTTTACAATAATCAGATAGAGATTTTAACTCTTCTTTACTATATATTGTTCCAATCTCTGTTGGGTTTGAAATATATACCATTTTAGGTTGTACCATATGAAAATCCATATGTAACTCTACCATTTTTTTTGCTGATTCTACATCTAATTTACCATTTTCAGTAGGTATCTCAATTACCTTATGTCCAGTAGCCTCAATAGCTCCAGCTTCATGTACACTTATATGTCCTGTTGTAGGTGCTATTACTGCTTCATGTGGTCTAAGTGAATGAGCTATCGCCAATAGATTTGTTTGTGTTCCTCCAACCAATAATCTTATATAACAATCATCACATTTTATCTTCTCTTTTATTGTTGCTATTGCCTCAGCAGTATATTCATCATCACCATATCCAACTGTTTGCTCCATATTTGTTTTTAATAAAGCTTCCATTATATATGGTAATGCTCCTTCACTATAATCATTTTTGAAACTTATCATTATTAATCTCCTCCCTTGTTTTTTTATTAGCTTTAATAAAAGTATAAAGAATTTTTATTTTTTTGTAAAGAGTATTTTCTATCGTTAAAAGCATAAAAATATTTTATTTCCAATAGTTTTTTTTTGGTTTTTATAGTAAAATAGTAGTAGGCTATTTTTAGGGGGATATAAATGAACTTAGTAAATATTAGTAAACATAAAAATGAAAATAATAGAGCTTATACTTATAGAGTATTAAAAGAGAATATTATGAGACTAAATCTAAAACCAGGGGAGAGTATTAGTGAAATTGAACTTAGTGAGGCATTAAATGTAAGTAGAACTCCTGTTAGAGAAGCTATTGTAAAACTATCAGAAGAAAAATTAGTTGATGTTTTTCCTCAAAGAGGTTCTTTCGTTTCTAAAATAAATCTTAATTTAGTTGAGGAAGCTGTATTTTTAAGAGAGCTTTGTGAAAAAAAGATTTTAGAAATTGCATGTAAGGATCCTGTTTCTGATAACCTAATCAATGAATTAGAAAAAAATATTGAATATCAAAAAATTGTTATAAATTTCAATAGAGATCTTCATGAGTTTTTTGATTTGGATAACTATTTTCATACTTTAATCTTTGATTATTATAATAAAAAAAACGTTTGGAAAGTTATACAAAGACTTGCTACTCACTATGATAGATTGCGTTTAATAGATGCTTTAGAAAAGATAAATCTTGAAACTACAGTTAAACAGCATATTGAAATTGTAAATCTTATAAAAGAAAAGAATAGTCGAAAAGTTAATTACCTTGTTAGTAAACATCTTTTTAATTTTAAAGAGGTTATTAATAAGTTTATGGAAAAATATCCAGAATACTTCTCATAATCAATTACCACCATTTATTTGGTGGTTTTTTATTTTTTACCTATTGTAAAAGAGTTGTAAAATTCCTTAAAACTGTGTAAAGAAATTTTATTTTAATTAAAAAGTAGTATACACTAAAAATGTAAATAAAAAATGTTTAAATTTTAACAGGAGGATTTTATGAATTTTTACAAAAATGAAAAGACTGGGTTACTCTTTTCATTACCATCTTTAATTATTGCATTTCTCTTTTCTATTTATCCATTAATAAAAACTTTTATTTATGCTTTCTCTTTTACTGATGAAAAAGGAAAAATAGTAGAACTTGCAGGATTTGAAAACTTTGCTGAACTTTTTACTGATCCAAGCTTTTATTTAAGTATCTTTGCTACATTTAAGTTTGCAATAATAACTGTATTTTTCAGTATTACAATTGCTCTTTTCCTAGCAATTTTATGTAATGAAAAAATAAAAGGTATTGGATTTTTTAGAACTATTTTCTCTTCTAGTCTTGGAGTTTCAATCTCTGCTTCTGCATCAATAGTTCTATTTATGTTCCATCCTAGCTTAGGAGTTATCAATGAGATTATTAAGTTCTTTGGTGGTGTACCATTAAACTGGTTAACAGATTCAAAATATGCACTAATAACAGTTGCTATCTCAACAATTTGGATGAATATTGGTTTTGGATTCCTAGTTCTTACAGCTGGTCTTCAAAATATAAGTACAGATATTGATGAAAGTTGTGCTATTGATGGAGCTAGTTATTTTAATAAACTTTTTAAAGTGACTCTTCCTCTATTGAGTCCAAGTATCTTCTATCTAACTATAACTACTACACTAAAAGCCTTCCAAGGTTTCGGACAAGTGGACATATTAACTGGTGGAGGTCCTAACAATGCCACTAACTTCTTAGTATATAGCATCTATAAAACAGCTTTCTCTAGTTATAGATTTGATTACGCTAGTGTACAAGGGGTAATCCTCTTAATCATTATAATTGCTATTATGCTATTTAAATCTAAGTTGGAAAAGAAGGTGCATTATCAATAATGAAAAAAAACAATATATTAACATATTTTCTGCTTTTAGTTTCATCATTTATAATATTTTTCCCACTTATCTATGCTCTTTTAGCAAGTTTTATGCCTACAATAGATATAGTAACTGGAAAGATAATTCCTAGCTCAATAGATTTAAAAAACTATAGAGAGCTTATTAAAATATTCCCTATGGGGAAATTCTTCACAAACAGCTTGATCACATCAATAGCTGGAATGGTGAGCCAAGTAATAATTTGTAGTATGACTGCCTATGCACTTGTTTTTGTAGATTTTAAAAACAAAAAGCTAGTATTCTTAGTAGTTATGCTATCTATGTTTATCCCTTGGGAAGCTATATTTGTTCCAAACTATATTACAATTTTAAAGGCTGGACTTATCAATACAAGAATAGCTATTATACTTCCATTTCTAGCTAATGGACTTGGAACATTCTTAATGATACAACAATTTAAAACTTTAAATAAATCACTTATTGAAGCTGCTCAAATAGATGGATGCTCTCACTTCTTTATATATAGTAAGATTGTTATGTCTCTATCAAAAGGAGTTTTGAGCACTTGGGGAATTTATTCTTTCCTAGCTATGTGGAATATGTATCTATGGCCTTTAATGGTTTCAACTAGACCAGAATCACGTACAATTCAAATTGGATTAAAGATGCTGAAATCTGAAGAAGAAACAAACTTTGGTAGATTGATGGCAGGGGTTATATTAGTAATTATCCCATCTCTTATCATCCTATTCTTAGGACAAAAACAGTTACAAAAAGGACTTACTTCAGGAGCAACAAAAGAATAAAAAATTAAAATATTAATAAAAATATAAAAGTTTATAGGAGGAAAAAAATGAATTTTAAAAAATTAGCAGTATTATCTTTAGGAGCAATGATGTCAATTTCAACTTTTGCAAAGGAGAATATCATATTCTGGCATGCAATGTCTGGGGAAGGACAAAAAACACTTGAAAAAATAGTAAATGATTATAACAATTCTCAAGATGAAGTACATGTAGATGCAATATTCCAAGGATCTTATGAAGAAGCTATTGTAAAATTTAAAGCTGTTGCTGGTACAAAAGAAGCTCCTAACCTAGTTCAAATGAATGATATTTCTACATCTTTTATGTATAGAAGTGGAGCTATTATTCCAATGAGTAACTTTATAGAAAAAGATAGCAACTTTGATGAAAATAAACTAGAAGATGTTCTACTAAACTATTATAGAATCAATAATAAACTATACTCTATGCCTTTTAACTCATCTACTGCAATTTTACTTTACAATAAAGATGCTTTTAAAGAGGTTGGATTAGATCCAGAAAAAGCTCCTACAAGTTATAAAGAGATAGAAGATTTCTCAAGAAAACTTGTTAAGAAAAATTCTAATAATGTTGTTGATAGATATGGTTTCTCTATAATCTCTTATGCTTGGTTTATTGAACAACTATTAGCAAATGATAACTCTTTATATGTAGATGAAGAAAATGGAAGAAATGGAAATAACCCTACAAAAGTAGCTTATGATAATCAATTACCTGTTATCTTAAATTGGATGCAAAGTATGAATAAAGAGAAACTAGCTATAAACTATGGTAGAGATTGGGATTCAACTAGAAGTGCTTTCAGTTCTGGTAAAGTAACTATGTACTTAGATTCATCAGCTGGACTTACAAATATAATTCAAAACTCTAAATTTGAAGTAGGAACTGCTTTTATTCCTAATGAAAGTGGAAAATTTAATGGAAGTGTTATAGGTGGAGCTTCTTTATGGATAACTGATTCTAAAAATTCTGCTAAAGATAACGCTGCATGGGATTTTGTTAAATATGCTGTTTCTAAAGATGTTCAAGCTTTCTGGTCATCTAATACAGGTTATTTCCCAGTTAACAAAGAATCTTATGATACTCCTTTAATGAAAGAAACTATGGAAAAAATGCCTCAATTTAAAGTAATTGTTGATGAACTAAAAGCAACTAATAAAAATACTGCTACTCAAGGTGCTATTCTTGGAGTATTCCCAGATGTAAGAGAAAAAATGGTTGAAACTATGGAAGCTGTTTCTGAAGGTAAGGATGGACAAAAAGCTGCTGATGATGTAATAAAAGCTTCAAATAGAATAATTTCAAGATATAACAGAATCAATAAATAGTTCAAAGTTTTGGAGGAAAAATGGCAAAGGTAGTTTTAAAAAAAGTTGAAAAACAATACCCTAACGGCTTTAAAGCTGTACATGGTATTGATTTAGAAATAAAAGATGGAGAATTTATGGTTTTTGTTGGTCCTTCTGGTTGTGCTAAATCTACTACTCTTAGAATGGTAGCTGGACTTGAAGAGATTACTGGAGGAGAAATTTGGATAGGAGATAAATTAGTTAATGATCTTCCACCAAAAGATAGAGGTATTGCAATGGTTTTCCAAAACTATGCTCTATACCCTCATATGACAGTTTATGACAATATGGCATTTGGATTAAAAATGGCTAAAACTCCAAAAGATGAAATAGATAGAAGAGTTAGAGAGG